>JASLBJ010000222.1 GCA_030146725.1 Sphingomicrobium sp.
ATGCACCGCCGCGTCCGCCATACGCACGTGCAGCGCCTTGGCGTCCGCATCCGAATAAACGGCAACCGTCCGCACTCCGAGCGCCCGCGCCGTCCGGATCACCCGACACGCAATCTCGCCCCGATTGGCGATGAGGAGGGATCCAAGCATTGCCGATTACATCCTGAACACGCCGAATTGCGGACGCTCCGGTATCGGCGCATTCAGGCACGCCGCAAACGCGAGCCCGAGCACGTCGCGGGTCTGCACCGGATCGATAATCCCGTCGTCCCACAGGCGCGAGGTCGCGTGCCATGGGTTGCCCTGCGCCTCGTAATCGTCGCGGATCGGCTGCTTGAACGCTTCCGCTTGTTCCGGAGTCCATTTGTCGGCATTGCGGTGCACCGTCGCCAGCACCGATGCCGCCTGCTCGCCGCCCATCACGCTGATCCGGCTGTTGGGCCAGCTGAACAGGAACCGCGGCGAATACGCTCGTCCCGCCATCCCGTAATTACCCGCCCCGAACGAGCCGCCGATCAGCACCGTGACCTTGGGCACCTGCGCGGTCGCCACCGCCGTCACCAGCTTCGCGCCGTGCTTGGCGATCCCTTCCGCCTCGTATTTGCCGCCGACCATGAAGCCGGAAATATTCTGCAGGAACAGCAACGGCACGCGCCGCTGGCACGCAAGCTCGATGAAGTGCGCGCCCTTGACCGCAGACTCGCTGAACAGCACGCCATTGTTGGCCAGGATCGCGACCGGCATTCCGTGGATGTGCGCGAAACCGCAAACCAAAGTCGCGCCGTACAGCGCCTTGAACTCGTGCAGCTCCGACCCGTCGACGATCCGCGCGATCAGCTCGCGTACATCGTATGGCGCACGCACGTCCTCCGGTATGAGGCCGTATAATTCCTCGGCATCGAACAGTGGCGGCCGTGGCTCGCGCAACGCAATCCCCGCTCCTGCTTCCGAGCCCAGATGCGACACGATATCCCGCACGATCGTCAGCGCATGTTCGTCATTGTCGGCAAGGTGATCGACCACGCCGCTCCGCCGCGCATGCAGATCGCCGCCGCCAAGCTCCTCGGCGCTGATCTCCTCCCCTGTCGCCGCTTTCACCAGCGGCGGCCCGGCGAGGAAGATCGTCCCCTGCTCGCGAACGATCACGCTTTCGTCGCTCATCGCCGGCACATAGGCGCCGCCCGCGGTACAGCTGCCCATCACGCAGGCGATCTGCGCGATCCCCTTCGCCGACATCTGCGCCTGGTTATAGAAGATGCGCCCGAAGTGATCGCGGTCGGGAAACACCTCGGCCTGGTGCGGCAGATTGGCGCCGCCTGAATCGACCAGATAGATGCACGGCAGCCGGTTCGCCTCGGCGATCTCCTGCGCGCGCAGATGCTTCTTCACCGTCAGCGGATAATAGGTCCCGCCCTTCACCGTCGCATCGTTGCAGACGATCATCGCCTGCTGTCCGGACACCCGCCCGATGCCGGCGATCAGCCCCGCGCCGGGCACCTCGCCGTCGTACAGGTCGAACGCCGCAAGCTGCCCGATCTCGAGGAACGGCGAGCCTGGATCAAGCAGCCGCTCGACCCGCTCACGTGGAAGCAGCTTGCCGCGCCCGCTGTGCCGCTCGCGCGACTTCTCCGTTCCGCCCAATCCAACTCGAGCCACGTCCGCACGCAGGCGCTCGGCGAGCGCACGGTTGTGCGCGGCGCGGGCGCGGAACGCCTCGCCGTCGACCGCAACCTTGCTCTCGATCCGCGGCGCGCTCATGTGACGGATCCGATCAGCGCGCAGAGCCCGGCTGCGCTCAGCACCGGCCAGCCAACATGCTTGCCGCGGGTGGAGATCAGGCTGACGGCGCCGAGCGCCAGCCAGATCGCGGCGATCACCTGGATCAAGCCCATCGGAACGCCGGGCCAGCTTACGGTGAGCGCGGAGCCGACCATCAGCGCGCTGGTCACGTGCCACGCGTAGCGGACGATCGTCCGTGCAAAGCCGCTCGCCATCACCCCGCCACGGTCGCGCAGCAGCGGGCCGATCAGCCGCTTCTCGCCGAGAAGGGAGTGGGTAACAGCGGTCGCTGCCATGAACGCGGCAGAAGCCCAGAGCCAGGTCGTGCTCACGCCCCGACCAGCTCGCGCCCGATCAGCATGCGCCTGATTTCATTAGTGCCGGCGCCGATGTCGAGCAGCTTGGCGTCGCGCAGATAACGCTCGACCGGCCAGTCCTTGGTGTAGCCGGCCCCGCCGAGCGCCTGCACCGCCTCGCCCGCGACCTTGAACGCGCTTTCGCTCGCAAGCAGGATCGCGCCCGCCGCATCGAACCGCGTCGTCTTGCCGGCATCGCACGCCCGCGCCACCTGATAGACGTAGGCGCGCGCGGAATTGAGCATCACGTACATGTCCGCAATCTTGGCCTGCATCAGCTGGAAGCTGCCGATCGGTGCCCCGAATTGCTTCCTCTCGCGAACGTAGGGCAGCACCGTATCGAGGCACGCCTGCATGATTCCAAGCTGGATCCCGGCAAGCACGGTGCGCTCGTAATCGAGCCCGCTCATCAGCACCGCGACGCCCTTGTTCTCCTCGCCCATGACGTTCTCGGGCGGAACGAAGCAGTCATCGAACACCAATTCGGAGGTCGGCGAGCCGCGCATCCCCATCTTGTCGACCTTCTGCCCGGGCCGGAAACCCTGCATGTCCTTTTCGATCAGGAAGGCGGTGATGCCCCGGCTGCCCTCGCCCGTCTTGGCATAGACGACCAAAGTATCGGCGTGGCTGCCGTTGGTGATCCAGAACTTGGTCCCGTTGAGCCGGTAGCCGTTGCCCGACTTCTCGGCCTTCAACTTCATGCTGACGACGTCGCTGCCCGCTCCCGCCTCGCTCATCGCCAGCGCGCCGACATGCTCGCCGCTGATCAGCTTGGGCAGGTATTTGCGCTTCTGCTCGTCGTTGCCCCAGCGGCGGATCTGGTTGACGCACAGGTTCGAATGCGCGCCGTAGCTGAGGCCGACCGAGGCGGACGCCCGCGCCACTTCCTCCTGCGCCACGACATGCTCGAGATAGCCAAGGCCGAGCCCGCCCCATTCCTCCTCGACGGTGATCCCGTGCAAGCCCAGCTCGCCCATCTGCGGCCACAGCTCGACCGGGAACTCGTCGCTCTCGTCGATCCTCGCGGCGATCGGCGCGATCCGCTCGGCCGCGAACCGCCGCGTCGAGTCACGGATCGTGTCGGCCATCTCGCCAAGGTCGAAGTCGAGGCCGGGATCAGACATTGAGGTCTCCTGTTCCGCCAAGCGGCTAGCATTGCGGCAAGCGTTTGAACAAGCCGCCTGCTGGCACTATGTGGCGCTAAGCCCCGCGTTCGCGTTCTTCGTGAACGGACCCGCAACCGGAGACGAGCACCGCCATGGCCACCACCCCAACCGATCCCACCGTCATCCTGTCCTACGCCCGCACCCCGATGGGCGCGATGCAGGGCGCATTGGCCGACGCCTCAGCGACCGACCTTGGCGCAACCGCGGTCAAGGCGGCCGTCGAGCGCGCTGGCGTTGCGGGCGGCGACATCGACCGCATCTACATGGGCTGCGTGCTCCCTGCGGGACTCGGCCAGGCGCCGGCCCGCCAGGCAGCGCTCAAGGCCGGCCTGCCGACCAGTGTCCAGGCGACGACCGTCAACAAGGTCTGCGGATCGGGCATGCAGACCGTGATCATGGGCGACGAGGCGATCCGCACCGGCAATGCCGACGTCATCGTGGCAGGCGGCATGGAATCGATGACCAACGCCCCGTACATCCTCAAGAAGATGCGCTCGGGCGCGCGGATCGGCCACGACAAGGTCTACGACCACATGTTCCTCGACGGGCTCGAGGATGCCTATGAGGAAGGTCGCGCGATGGGCAGCTTCGCCCAGTGCACGTCCGACGAATATCAGCTGACCCGCGAGGCGATGGACGGCTACGCGATCGAAAGCCTGCGCCGCGCCAAGGACGCGATCGACAAGGGCGGCTTCGGCGATGAAATCGTGGCCGTGACCATCAAGAGCCGCAAGGGCGACGTGGTCGTCGACACCGATGAAGCTCCAGGCCGTGGCCGTCCGGACAAGATCCCGCAGCTCAAGCCGGCCTTCTCAAAGGAAGGTACGATCACCGCCGCGACCTCGTCCTCGATCTCCGACGGCGCCGCAGCAGTGGTTCTGACCAGCGAGTCCAATGCCCGCGACAAAGGCCTCGAGCCGATCGCCCGGATCATCGCCACTGCCGCCCACGCGCAGGAGCCCGCCCAGTTCACCGTTGCGCCGATCGGCGCGATCGAAAAGGTCCTGGAAAAGGCCGGCTGGAAGACCGCCGACGTCGACCTGTGGGAAGTCAACGAGGCGTTCGCCTGCGTCGCGATGTTCGCGATGAAGGACCTCGGCATCCCTCATGAGAAGGTCAACATCCACGGTGGCGCCACCGCGCTCGGCCATCCGATCGGCGCCAGCGGCACCCGCATCCTCGTCACTCTCGTCAACGCGCTCAAGCAGACCGGCGGCAAGCGCGGCATTGCCAGCCTGTGCATCGGCGGCGGTGAAGCGACCGCGGTGGCGGTGGAGCTGGTCTAGCACCCTAGAACGAGCGACAGGACCGGCGACGCGGGATCCACTCCCGCGTCGTGATCTACTTGATCGTCTCACCCTCGGTGAGGCCCCACAGATCGCCCGTGCGGATGAAGCCATCCCGCTTGCCGATCGTGATGTGGCACCACCCGTCCGTGCATTTCTCGATCCGCCCGACGACGCCGGGTTCGGCGCGGTAGCGCACCGGGCTCGAGTCCGACGCTTCGATATGGATCGGCCGCGGCTCGCCCTCCTTGATCAGCGCCGTCCGGCGGTCGCTGAGCAAGGTCACCAGCATCCATCCGCGAGCTCCCTCCGGGTCCTCGATCAGCCGCCAGTTGGGATAGAGCTTGATCACCCGCACCGGCAGGTCGCGGCGCTTGTACAGCCACAGCCCCGGATAATTCTTGCCCGGACCCGAACGCATCATCGCCTCGCCGCTGGCGATCGACGCCCAATACGGCGGCTTCTTCTCCTGCGCGGCCGCCGGCGCGCCAAGCGCCAGCAGGACCGCCGCGATCACCCCACGCTTCACACTCATCACGCCCCCGTGCGGATCCGGTCAACCAGCTGCTTGACCGTCGGCACGAAGCCGTTCGAATAGAACGGGTCCTGCTTGAAGCGGAACGCCGCGTGCCCGGCGAACATCAGATTATTGTCGACCGGCCCACCATGCGCGATGTCCTGAAGAGTCTTCTGGATGCAGAACGAGCGCGGATCGGCCAACCGCCCGGTCGAGTTCTTCTCATTGTCCGCCCAGCTTGAAAACGCACATTGCGACAGGCAGCCCATGCAGTCGGCCTGATCCTTGCGAATGATCTTTTCGTCGTCGGGAGTCACGAACACGAGCGTGTCGTCGGGCGTTTTCAGCGCATTGGTAAAGCCCGCGCCATACCATTCGCGCGCATGCTGCAGGTCACCCTTCGTGACCCAGTAATTCTTCTTGGTACCGATGCCGACATCGAGCTCGAACGCATGGTCGCCAACGCTCTCGCGGGTATAGGCGATCTGCCGCTCCGACCGCGCCTCGAGCCAGCGCAGAAACGGCGTCCGCACCGCCGAAGAATAAAAGCCCGTTGGCGAGAATTTGTGCAGCAGCACGTCGCCCTCTTCCAAAGTCATCAGCCGCGCCTTCCACTCGGGCGGGATCGGGCTTTCCTGAGTCAGCAGCGGCCGTGTTCCGAACTGGAAGACAATCTGCCCGAGCTCGGGATTGTCGATCCAGTCCTCCCACTCGTCGAGCCGCCACACGCCGCCGGCCATGACGATCGGAACACTGTCGGGAATACCGCCCTCCCGCATCACCTCGCGCAGTTCCTTGACCCGCGGATAAGGGTCCTGCGGCACGCGCGGATCCTCGGCATTACTGAGGCCGTTGTGCCCGCCCGCAAGCCACGGATCCTCATAGACCACCGCTGCAAGCCATTCCGAAGCCTTGGAATAAGCCCGCTTCCACAACGCCCGGAACGCCCGCCCGGAGCTGATGATCGGCAGATAATAAACCCCGTACGACGCCGCGATCTCGGACAATTTATACGGCATCCCCGCGCCGCAGGTGACGCCCGCAACCTTGCCGCGCGTCCGCTCGAGCACGCCATGGAGGATCGGCTGCGCGCCGCCCATTTCCCACAGCACGTTGATGTTGATCGCGCCCTTGCCATCGGCGATCTCGTACGCGCGCTCGACCTGCGCAACCGCACCCTCGATGCCGTAGTGGATCAGCTCCTCGTGCCGCTCGCGCCGGGTCAGCGCATTATAGACCTGCGGAATGATCCGCCCCTCGGGGTCGTAGCTGTCGGCGTTGACCGCACTGACCGTGCCGATCCCGCCCGCGGCCGCCCACGCGCCCGAGCTCATGTGGTTGGACGCACTGACGCCCTTGCCGCCTTCGACCAGCGGCCAAACCTCGTGCCCGCCATAGTGGATGGGCTGGAGCCCCTTGAACAATGCGTCTCTCCCGTCGTGCGGCGCCAGTGGCGGCGATGTCGAATGCTGCAATAGGGTGCAGCAGCCGTTCTGGCCATAACGAAGCGGGCCGGGAATCGCTTCCCGGCCCGCTCGCTTTGGCTTGGCTCCGGCTTAGCAATTGCCGCGAGCGACCTGGCTGCCGAGCACCGCGCCGATCGCACCGCCGATCAGCGCGCCCGTCGTGCTGTTGTTGCCGCCACGACGGCCGTAGCCGTAATAGTTGCGCCCGCCGCCCGCGACCTGGCTGCCGATCACCGCGCCAGCCGCGCCGCCGACGACCGCACCCGCGGTGCCGTTGCCGCCGCAGCGATAGCCACCGTCATAGCCGTAGCCGCCGCCGTAACCACCATATTGCGCGCCGTTGTACCCACCGTAGGGTGCGCCATAGCCGCCATAAGGCGCGCCATAGCCGCCGCCGTAAGGCACGCCATAGCCGCCGCCCTGGTACGGCCGCCCGTACCCGCCATAGCCGGTGTAGCCGCCGTACCCGGCATAGCCGCCTTGCTGATAGCCGCCATAGGGACTGCCATAAGCGCCGCCATAATAGGGGCTGCCATACTGAACGCCGACGTGCGTGCTGGTGTACCCGCGTGCTTCCGCAGCGGCGGGAAC
>JASLBJ010000231.1 GCA_030146725.1 Sphingomicrobium sp.
CGCTGCAAGTCGGGGTGGGCGGCAACCAGTTCGTTGAAATCCGCGGCACGTCCGACCATCAGCTCGCTTCTGACAATCGGCTGGACGCCGTATTCAGCGCGACCCTCACGTGGCAGAATCACCTCACCAGTGAACCGCAGCGCAACGATCTGCCGCCGGCCACTACCGTCATTCTTGAACTTGCTCAGTATGCCGTCGCGAACGAACAGCACTTCGTCGCGAGCGGCGCCCGGCACCCGAAATGGCCGGCGCGGATCGGCCTGCACGATCTTGTGCGGCATTGTCTCCAGGAGGTCCGCAAGCCGCGGCTCAAGACCAGTTGTGACCAGAGTGTCGCGGATGGACGTTGTGCGCGCAGTCTGCGCCAATGATCGCGCCACCATCTACCGTCTCCCAATCCAATCAACGCCACAGGGCCGCGCGCTTGATATCTGCACGCTTCTTCGTCCGATCGTTATCAACATCGGACAATCCATATCGTCAATGATTTAGGTAAGTTTCTTGACGGCAACAATGCGGTCTTTAGGTCAGCTACGTCGGACAATGCCGCAAAACCGATCGTCTCGACCGACGCTTCGACCTGCAATCGTCGCGCTTAGCTTGCCTTCGCTTGCCTGCAACCTTAAGGCTTGCGCGCGCCTCGGGGAACAGCTCTCGAGATGCATCGTGGCGATCGTAGCTCAGCTGGTTAGAGCATCGGTTTGTGGTACCGAGGGTCGCGGGTTCAAGCCCCGTCGATCGCCCCATTTGCCCCGCTAGCTGCTCGGACCCTGTAACCTCCATGATCACCCCCTGGGGCTTTCCCGACTTCGACGCCCACGAAGCGCTGTATTTCGTCGATGACCGTGCAGCGGGGCTGTGCGCGATTATCGCCGTGCATTCGACGCATCTTGGCCCGGCCGCAGGCGGTGCGCGCTTCTGGCATTATGCCGATCCAGCCGAGGCGCTGACGGACGCGCTGCGGCTGTCGCGCGGGATGAGCTACAAGAATGCGATGGCCGGGCTTCCGCTTGGTGGTGGCAAGTCGGTCATCCTGGCCGATTCCGAGCGGTCCAAATCGCCCGAACTGCTCGCAGCCTTCGGCCAGGCAATCGACGGGCTCGGCGGCAAATATGTGACCGCGGAGGATGTCGGAATGAGCGTTGCCGACATGATCGAAGTGCACCGCCAGACCCGCTTCGTCGCCGGCCTTCCTGCCGCGGGCGGGGAAGTCGGCGGCGATCCGGGGCCGCACACATCGCTTGGCGTGTTCCTCGGGATCAAGGCGGCAGTCCGACACAAGCTTGGCAAGGACAGCCTCGACGGCCTGCACATTGCGTTGCAGGGTGCCGGAAGCGTGGCCACTGGCGTCGCACTGCACGCCGTTGCCGAAGGCGCGCGCCTCTCCATCGCTGACGTCGACCACGAAAAGGCGAAGAAGCTCGCCGATGTCGCCGGCGGGGCCGTGGTTTCGCCCGACGAAATCCTCGGGCTCGAGGCGGACCTCGTCAGCCCGAATGCCCTGGGCGCCATCCTGGACGAAGCGTCGATTGCGGCACTTCGGGCACCGATCGTCGCCGGGGGCGCGAACAACCAGCTCGCCACGGCGCAGGACGGCGCTCGCCTGCATGATCGCGGGATCCTCTACGCGCCAGATTACGTCATCAACGCGGGCGGGATCATCAACGTCTGCACCGAATACGTCGGTGACGGCGACGCCGGCCTCGTCCGCCGTCGGATCGAGGCTATCCCCGAGCGCCTCGGGCAGATCTGGGCCGAAAGCGAGACGGTCGGACGCGATCCGGCGGCCGTCGCCGACGCTATGGCGCAACGGCTGATCGGCAGGGGCTGACCCAAGCCGCGGGCCATGCACGCTTTTGCAAATCCTGCGCGCTTCCTGCGCATTGCACGCCCTTTGACCGGCTGGCTGCTGTGGCTTGGCCTGGCGCTTGCCGCCGCTGGAATCGCGGCGGGGCTGTTCGTCACTCCGCCGGACTATCTCCAGGGCGAGACGGTTCGAATCCTCTATGTCCACGTGCCCGCCGCGTGGCTGGGCATGGGCGGGTGGGCCGGAATTGCCGCTGCTGCGGTCAGCCAGTTGGTCTGGCGGCACCCGCTTGCAGCCGTGGCCGGACGCGCGATTGCCCCGGCCGGCGCGACTTTCGCGGCAATCTGCCTAGCGACCGGCTCGATTTGGGGGCGTCCGACCTGGGGCACCTGGTGGGAGTGGGACGGCCGCCTGACTTCGATGCTGATCCTGCTGTTCCTCTACTTCGGCTACATCGGCCTTGCCTCCGCCGAGCGTGACCGCGGCGGTGAAGGACGGATGGCCGCCCTGTTCGGCCTCGTTGGCGCAATCAACCTGCCGATCATCCACTACTCGGTGATGTGGTGGCGGACCCTCCACCAGGGCCAGAGCATCAGCATCGCCGGCGGATCGAGCATCGACGGCGCGTTGCTGTGGCCGTTGCCGCTGACGGTGCTCGGCTTCTCGGCGCTATTCGGCGCGGCGGTGCTGATGCGGATGCGAGCCGAGCTTGCTGAAACCCGGGTCGAAGCGCGCTTGCGGCGGGCGGCTGCGGCATGAACCACTGGAACTTCGTCATCGCCAGCTATTCCGTGACCCTCGTGGCGACCCTGGCGCTGCTGCTTTGGGCGTGGAGATCGATGCGCCGCGCCGAACGACGTGCCGACGCGCTGCGCAAGTGAAGCCCAAGACCCAGCGACTGACACTGGTCGCCATCGCCATCCTCGCCGTACTCGGTGCCGTGCTGCTCGCGATGCTCGGCCTCAAGGATCGCGCGGCCTACTTTTACACGCCGGCCGACATCGCCGCGGGCAAGGCCGTTGATGGCCGCGCGATGCGGCTTGGCGGGATGGTCGAACCCGGATCGATCCGCCGCGGCGCCGACGGGGTCACCATCCAGTTTGTCGTGACCGACGGCGGCGCGCGAACCCCGGTCGTCTATCGCGGCATCGTCCCCGACCTGTTCCGCGAGGGCAGCGGGGTTGTCGCCGAGGGGCAGATGCAGGGGGGTGGTTTCACTGCGAGCACCATACTCGCCAAGCATGACGAGCGGTACATGCCGCCGCAGATGGGCAATCAGGTTTCGGAACATCAGGCCGGGAAGACGCTCGAGCGATGATCGCCGAGATCGGCCATGCGGCCTTGTGGCTGGCAGCTTCCTTGTCATTGCTGCAACTGCTGCTGACCGTTGCGGGGCTCCGCGGTGCGCTCGAGACCGGGAGCACGGTGCGGGCCGTGGCGATCGTCCAGGGCGTGCTGACGCTGGTCGCAATGGCGATGCTGATGGCGCTGTTCGTGGCCACCGATTTGTCTGTCGCGCTGGTCGCCGAGAACAGCCATTCGGCCAAGCCGTTGATCTACAAGATTGCCGGCACCTGGGGCAATCACGAAGGCTCGATGCTGCTGTGGGTGACCGTGCTCGCGGCATCGGGCGCGGTGCTGGCGATCTTCTCGCGCTCGCTCGCCGAACGCACGCTGGACGCCGCGCTGGGTGCGCAGGGGGCGCTTGCGCTCGGCTTCCACGGCTTCCTGCTGCTTGCGTCCAACCCGTTCGAACGGCTCAATCCGGCGCCGGTCGAGGGCAGGGGGCTCAATCCCTTGCTCCAGGATCCCGGTCTCGCCTTCCATCCGCCGACGCTGTATTTCGGCTATGTCGGGCTGTCGGTCGCGTTCAGCCTGGCGGTCGGCGCGCTGCTGACGGGCGAGGTCGATGCGCGGCTTGCCCGCGCGATGCGGCCGTGGGTGCTTGGCGCCTGGGTCTTGCTGACCCTTGGCATTACCGCGGGCAGCTACTGGGCCTATTACGAGCTTGGCTGGGGCGGCTGGTGGTTCTGGGACCCGGTCGAGAACGCCTCGCTGATGCCGTGGCTCGCCGCCACCGCCTTGCTCCACTCGGTCGGCGTGCTCGCCGCGCGCGGCGCCTTGCGCGCGTGGACGATGATGCTGGCGATGATCGCGTTCTCTATGTCGATGGTCGGCACTTTCCTCGTCCGCTCGGGCGTGCTGACCTCGGTCCATTCATTCGCCGTCGATCCGCAACGCGGCACCTTCCTGCTCGCACTGCTCGCGGTCTATGTCGGCGCGGCCTTCACCCTTTTCGCGACCCGAACGGCGGCGCTCAAGGAAGGTCCGCCGTTTCAGCTCGTCAGCCGCGAAAGCGGGCTGGTGATCAACAATCTGCTGCTCTCGGTGATTCTCGCGATCATCTTCCTCGGCACGCTCTACCCGTTGTTCATCGAGGCGCTGACGGGTGAAAAACTGTCGGTCGGCCCGCCTTATTTCAACGCCGTGGCGGGACCGCTCGCGCTGCTTCTGGCGGCGCTGGTCGGCATCGGTCCGCTGCTTGCGTGGCGACGCCAGCAACGGCCATTCGCCAAGAAA
>JASLBJ010000006.1 GCA_030146725.1 Sphingomicrobium sp.
GGCCATTATCCCTGCCTGAAGCTGGGGCCCTCCTGGTGGTTTCACGACAGCCCCGAGGGGATGCGCCGCTTTCGTGAGATGACCACGGAGAGCGCCGGCTTCTACAACACGGTCGGCTTCAACGACGACACGCGCGCATTCCTTTCGATCCCGGCACGGCACGATGTTGCCCGCCGCGTCGATTGCGCCTTCCTCGCGCGGCTTGTAGCCGAGCACCGCATTGAGGATTGGGAAGCTGCCGAGCTTGCCCACGAGCTCACCTACGGCTTGGTCAAACGCGCCTACCGCCTTGACCAGAGCCAAGCCGAAGCCGCCTGACGGAGACCTGCAAATGTTCGAACGTACTTATTACGCGACGCATCCAGACATGATGGAGTGCGTCTCCAACGACGAACTGCGCGACCGCTACCTGATCCCGGATCTGTTCCGCGAAGGCGAGGTTGTGCTCAACTACACGCATGCCGATCGTTTCGTGATCGGCGGCGTTTCAGTCGGTGGCGCCGACGTGCGACTGCCCGACCAGAGCGAGCCAGCCTCCGCGGCCGGCCACCCGTTCCTTGAACGCCGTGAGCTGGCGATCGTGAATGTCGGCAGGACATCCGGGGCCGTAACGGTCGATGGGGAAACGTTCGAACTCGCCAACAAAGATTGCCTCTACGTCAGCATGGGCGCGAAGGACGTGGTCTTCTCCGGATCGGGCGCACGCTTTTACCTTGCGTCCTGCCCGGCACATAAGGCGTTTCAAACCCGCAAGCTGGAGATCGCGCAGGCCAATGCTCTGGAGCGTGGCAGCCTTGAGGAATCGAACGAGCGGACGATTTACCAGCTTGTTATCCCCGGTGTCTGCGACAGCGCGCAACTCGTCATGGGGCTCACCGTGCTGAAGCCGGGGAGCGTGTGGAACACGATGCCGCCGCACATCCACGAGCGCCGCAGCGAGATCTATTTCTACTTCGAACTCGACGGCGAGAATGACCGCGTCTTCCACTACATGGGAGAAGGTGATCAGATGCGGCATATCGTAATCGGCAATGAGGAAGCGGTGATCAGCCCGCCCTGGTCGATCCACATGGGTTCGGGGACGAAGGCTTACGCTTTCATCTGGGCGATGGCCGGCGAGAACCAGGATTATACGGACATGAAGGTCCTCGACATCTGCCAGCTGCAGTAGAACTGGACCAAGAGAGACAAAATCATGAAGAATCCTTTTGACCTCACCGGCCGCGTAGCTCTTGTAACCGGGGCGAATACCGGGATCGGCCAGGGCATCGCGCTGGCGCTCGCGGAAGCTGGCGCAGACCTGGCGGTGGTCGGCCACATTCATCCTGGTGACACGATCGAGCGTGCGCAGGCGATGGGCCGCCGCGCTGCATACATCCAGGCTGATCTGATGTCGCTCGAGCCGGTGAACCGCATCGTCGAAGAGACGCTTGCCGAACTCGGCGGCCTCGACATCCTCGTCAACAATGCCGGGATCATCCGCCGGGCAGACGCAGTCGAGTTCAGCGAGCAGGACTGGGACGATGTGATGAACATCAACGTCAAGACCGTCTTCTTCCTGTGCCAGGCGGCGGGGCGGCACATGCTGGAGCGTGGAACGGGCAAGATCATCAACATAGCTTCGATGCTGAGCTTCCAGGGCGGTATTCGCGTGCCTAGCTACACCGCCTCCAAAAGCGGCATTGCCGGCATCACCCGCCTACTCGCCAACGAATGGGGTGCGCGCGGCATCAACATCAACGCGATCGCTCCCGGCTACGTTGCCACCGACAACACCGTGCAGCTCCGCGCTGATCCGGTACGAAACCAGTCAATTCTCGACCGTATTCCGGCCGGCCGCTGGGCCACTCCCGAAGATCTCGGCGGTGCGGCGGTGTTCCTGGCGTCGTCCGCGTCGGACTATGTCAATGGTCATATCCTCGCTGTGGACGGCGGCTGGCTCGCCCGCTGATGCCAGCGGTCGCCTGCTTCGGAGAGCTCCTCCTGCGCCTCACCGCGCCCGGTCGGGAACTCCTGCTGCAGCGGCCGCACCTCGATGTGCATATCGGCGGCGCCGAGGCGAACGTCGCCGTCGGCCTCGCGTCGCTCGGACACGCAACCAAGGTCGTCAGCACCGTTCCTGACAACCCGCTCGGACAAGCGGCAGTTGGCTATCTCCGACGGTACGGCGTCGATACCTCCGGCATCTCGACCGCGGATGGGCGCATGGGTCTCTACTTCCTTGCCCCGGGTGCAGGACTTCGCGCCTCCGAGATCGTCTATGACCGTGAGGAGAGCAGCTTCGCACGGGCGGCTGGCGGCCATCTCGACTGGGAACGGCTGCTCGAAGGCGTCGATCTCCTCCACATGTCCGGCATCACGCCGGCACTGGGTCCGGACTCGGCAGAGGCCGCCGTCGTCGCCACGGAAGCCGCCGACCGGCTTGGAGTACCGATATCGTTTGATGGCAACTACCGCGCTCAGCTCTGGGAACGATGGGACTCAAACCCGCGCGAGATCCTGGGTCGCCTCGTCTCCAGGGCCGAGATCATGTTCGGCAATCACCGCGATATTTCGCTGTTGCTCGGCACCAAGTTCAGTGGTGACGGCTCCGATCGGCGCCGCGAAGCATCGGAAGCGGCGTTTGCCGCTTTCCCGAAGTTGCGGATGATCGCGTCAACGGCACGGCACATAGACGATGCCGATCGCCATCGCATTTCGGCGCGGGTCGACACGCCCGACGGCGCCGCGCAGACGGACGAAGTGATCGTCGCCGGGATCATCGACCGGATCGGGGCAGGTGACGCATTTGCGACCGGCATCCTGCACGGCCTTCGACTCGGCCGCGAGCTCGAGTGGACCGTCCACTCCGGCCTCGCGGTCACTGCGCTGAAGCATAGCCTGCCTGGTGACGCGAGCCTCTTTGCGCCCCGTGACATTGACGCCTTTTTGTCGGGCGAATTGGACGTGCGGCGGTGAAGATCAGCCGCCGTACCTTCGTCGCTGGAGCCGCGGCGGTAATACCCACGATCCTCCATGCGGCGCCGCGCCGGCCACTCGTCCGCACGGCTCTGGGCCGCATCCGCGGCACTTCCGAAGGAGGGCTCCACGTCTTCCGCGGCATTCGCTACGGCAATGCCGAACGCTTCCAGGCGCCCCGGGCGCCCGCTCCCGCACAGGACATCATCGAGGCCACGGCGTTCGGCCCATCCGCCGCCCAGCGCGGCGAGCGTTACAAGTCTCAGGTCGAGGACCCGCTGTTCCTCAATATCTGGACTCCACAGGCGAGCGGCGGGGCGAAGCGGCCGGTAATGGTTTACATCCATGGCGGTGCCTACTCATCCGGGAGTGTGGTCGACCCACTGAACGACGGTCGGCATCTTGCCGCGCGCGGCGACGTCGTCGTCGTGACAATCAACCACCGGCTGAATGCATTCGGCTATCTCTACCTCGCCCGCCTCGACCCGCGATTCCCCGACAGCGGCAATGCCGGCCAGCTCGACCAGATTCTCGCGCTCGAGTGGATTCGCGACAATATTGCGGCATTTGGCGGCGATCCGAACCGGGTAATGGTGTTCGGCCAATCTGGCGGCGGCGCCAAAATAGCGACGATGATGGGAATGCCGGCCGCGAAAGGGCTCTTCCACCGTGCTGTCACAATGAGCGGACAGCAGGTCACCGCATCCGGCCCATTGAATGCTACGGCCCGCGCCAAAGCGTACCTCGCCGCCCTCAAGTCAAGCCCGGCTGATCTTCTCACGCTGCCCACAGATCGCTTCATCGAGGCCCTGAGCGCAATCGATCCGATCATTGGCGGCGGCGTCTATTTCGGGCCAGTACTCGACATGAAGTGGCTGACCCGACACCCATTCTGGCCAGACGCCAATCCGCAGTCGAACCACATCCCGATGATCCTCGGCAATACGCGTGACGAGACTCGCGCCTTCATCGATCCGACGGGGCCGAAGCTGCGGGGGCTGGACTGGTCGAATATCGCCGAGCGCATGACGAGCGAACTCCGCATGGACATCCACCCCGAATGGGTGGTTGCGCAGTACCGTCAGCGCTTTCCCGATTGGTCCCCCGAGCGAGTGTTCTACGCGGCCACGACCGCCGGCAGAAGCTGGCCGGGCCAGGTCATCGAGGCAGATGCCCGAGCGGCTGCCAACGCGCCGACCTGGGTCTATCAGGTGGACTA
>JASLBJ010000035.1 GCA_030146725.1 Sphingomicrobium sp.
TTGGAGTGGATGCCGGTGTCGACCACCAGCCGCATCGCTCGCAGCATCTCGTCGGATAGCGTTCCGAAGCGCTGGTACGGGTCCTCGAACAGCCCCATCTCGAAGCCGAGCGTCTCGGCATAAAGCGCCCATCCCTCGACGTAAGCGGTGTTGCCGCCGAAGCGCATGAAGCTTGGCAGAGCTTCATTCTCCTGCGCCAGGCTGATCTGGAAGTGATGGCCGGGTGCGCCTTCATGGAGATACAGCGTGGTGATCCCGGGCGTGGTCCGTGAGGGCAGGTCGTAGGCGTTGAAGTAGAACACCCCTGGCCGTCCCCCGTCGGCGCTGCCCTGCTCATAGCTTCCGCCGGCCTCGAACTTTTCGCGGAACTCGGGGTAGGGGCGGATTTCCAGCTTGGCGCGCGGGATGGTCGAGAAGAAGGCGGGCAGCTTGGCGTCGGCGATCTTGCCGATCGCGTAATAACGCTGCGTCAGGTCGTCGCGGCTCTTCGGCTGGAACCTGCGATCGGTGCGCAGATAATCGAAGAACTTCGAAAGGTTGCCGTTGAAGCCAACCTCGCGGCGGACCTTGTCCATCTCGCCGGTGATCCGCGCAACCTCGTCGAGCCCGGTCTGGTGGATCTCTTCGGGCGTCAGCGGCAGCGTCGTGCTCGACTGCACGAGCTGGCGATAAAGGGCAGGGCCGCCCTTCATGTGCATCAGCCCGACGCCTTCGCGCGCACGAGGCAGATATTCGTCCCTGAGGAAATTGCGCAGTCGGGTCAGCGCAGGGACCATCCTCGTCCCGATCATGCTTCGGTAGTTAGCCGTCAGCCGCCTGCGGTCGGCCGTACCGATCGTGGCCGGGAACGCCCGCACCGGCCCGAAGAACGGCGATTGGTCGACCTTTTGAGCAAGCTGCGTGTCGAGCTGCTCGATCATGTTGCGGACGGTCAGCTGCGTGTCGACGACGCCACTTTGCATCCCCTGGCGGAACCGCTCGACGGTGCGGTCGATGAGGGTGACGAATTCGGCGTGGCGCTTGAGGTTGTTCTCGTAGTCCGCGACCGTCTTGAACGGCGCCGCGCCCTTGCCGCTGGCGAAGCTCGGGTAGAAGGTGTGGAAGCCCGAGAAATGGTTGATCGGCCGGACCGCGGTCAGCGCAAGCATGCTTGGCTGCAGCCCGCGGAGCGTGTCGCGGGTCGAAAACTCGAACACGTCATAGGCAAGCTGGTCGGTCGCGTTGAGCGCGCTGCGCGGGATCGCTTTGAGCGCCGCCAGGTCCGCTTCGCCCGCCGCGCGCTCGGCCGCGAAATACTCGTCGGAAACGAAGTCGCCGAGCCGGTCGGCATAGCGCAGGTCACCGCGGAACAAGGCGTTGAGCGGGTTGCGCTTGAGGCTTGCCTCGTCGCTCGCCTTGAACAGTTCGAACAAGCGGTTGTGCGCGCTCGCTTGCGCCGCCGGCGTCGGCCCGCTCGGCGCTGCGGGCACGACGACTGTCTGTGGAGCGTCCGTCGGCGGTGCTGCCGGCACGGTCGCACATCCGGCAATCACAGCCGCAGCGGCAACAAGCGGCAGCCGTTTCAGCGCGTACAACATCTCACGACCTTGTTTTGGAGCGGCGGAATTCGAGCAACTAGTCCGACCCGAGCAAACAGTTGGCCCTGAACATACACAAAGGGCGCTGCGGCCAGGCCGCAACGCCCATTCGACCAAATGCCTGGTGCTGTCTACTGGAAGACGCTGTCTACCGGACGACGGCGACTACCAGAAGAAGTTGTGTGCCACATCAACCACATGGCCGGTGTAGATATTCACCAGCATCGCATCGTCCCAGTAGCGGACCCAGCGGTACGGGCCGTACGCCGGCGGCAGGCGGTACATCCACGGATCGTCGAGCCAGAAGCTGTTGTCGTAATAGCTCGGGTACAGGCGCCAGCCGATTGAGTGGCGGCGATAGCCCCAGCCGAACGGATCGTAATAGGCGCCGAGGCTGAACAGCCAGCGATTGTTGTTGCGATGTCCGTACCAATTGTAGCGGCCGTCGTTGCGCCAGTTCGAATTCCACCGCTGATGATTGTCGCGGTAGTGATTGGCCTGCGCGGGTGCCGGAGCAGGCCGGTCGGGGCGCGCATAGGAAGGCGGCGGAACGACCATCCGCGGACCGCGTGAGGCGAGCCGGTCGGCGCGGCGGTCCTGGCGCTCGTCACGACGCCACTCGCGGACGCTATCGGCGGCCTGGCGGCGCTCGCTTGCCTGCGGTGCAGCCCAGCCGTTGCGGGCCTCGCGGCTTGGACCGCCCTGCACAGCATGCGGCTGCGGCCAGCCGCCAGCGTTGTCGCGCATCGGACGCCGCTCGACGCCCTGCTGCTGGACCCGCTCGACCTGATAGCCGCGATCCACGCGCATCTCGCGCTGCTCGGCGCGCGGCCGTTCGGCCTGGCGTTCGAACTGCGGCTGGGCACGGACCTCGACCGCACGCGAAGGTTCGGCGCGGCGTTCCTCGCGGCGTTCCTGCCGCGTTTCGCTGCGCTCGGTCCGCGCTGCCTCGCGGCGGGCAAGGCGGTCGTCACGATCGTTGGCGAATGCCGGCGCTGCGGTGGACGCAAGCACCGCGAGAAGTATGAATTTGCGCATCTACAGGACCCTTCGCCAGGACGTTTCAATATGGATGCAAATTGCCGTCACTCTGATGAGCCGTGGCTGAACCACGACGAAGTGTTTTGTTCAGCTGCGACCGACGCGATCGGCTGGATGGATGAAGCCGATTGGGTGGCGCGCAGGATCGCTCGCCGGATGCGCGGATAGGCACCGCAGCGGCAGATGTTGGGCAGCGAGTCGATCGCCTCGTTCGTCGGCCGCGGGTTGGCGCGCAAAAGCGCAGCGATCGCAATGATGAACCCGGGCTCGCAATAGCCGCACTGGCTGACCTGCTCGGCT
>JASLBJ010000129.1 GCA_030146725.1 Sphingomicrobium sp.
TCGCGCTGGTTTCCGCCAAGGCTCGGATAATTCACGTCGACCAGCAAATAGTGGATCGCGTGGCCGAACTCGTGGAACAGCGTCGACGCATCGTCGAGGCTGATCAGCACCGGCTGCCCCGCTGACGGCTTGGTGAAATTATTGTTGTTCGACGCCAGCACGATGTCGTCGCCAAGCAGGCGCGCGCGGCTGCGATAGGTCGTCATCCATGCGCCCGACCGCTTGCCCTCGCGCGCATAGGTGTCGAGGTAGAACAGCCCGACCGTCTTGCCGCTCTTGCCGTCGGTCACCTCGAACGTGCGAACGTCCGGGTGGAACACCGGCACCGACCCGGTATTCTCCTTGAACTGCAGGTCGTAGAGCTGGCCCGCGGACCAGAACATGCCGTTGACCAGGTTCGACAGCTCGAAATACGGCTTGATCTCATCCTCGCTGAGATTGAACCGGTCTTTGCGCACCTTCTCCTGATAGTAACGATAATCCCACGGCTCGATCTCGCCGCGGAAGCCTTCCTTGCGGGCGAGCGCCGTCATGTCGCGCACTTCCTCGTTGACCCGCGCGACCGCTGCCGGCCACACGCGCATCATCAGGTCCATGGCGCGATCCGGAGTCTTGGCCATCGTGTCCTGCATCCGCCAGTGCGCATGCGTCTGGAAGCCGAGCAGCTTGGCGCGGTCGGCACGAAGCTTGACCACCTGCGCGATCAGCGGATTGGTGTCGCTCGCCGTGCCATTGTCGCCGCGGTTGGTGAACGCCTGGAACACACGGCGGCGAAGATCGCGATTGTCGGCGAAGGTCAGCACCGGCTCGACCGCCGAACGGGTATTGCGGATCGCCGCGACCCCGGCGGCAAGTCCGGCCGCCTTGCCCGCCGTCATCGCCGCGTCGCGTACGTCCTGCGGAACACCCTTGAGCTCGTTCGCATTTGCCGCGATGTGCGTGCCCTCATCGGCCAGCAGGCGTGAATTGAACTCGCTGAACGCCGAGGCGAGCTGCTGGTTGATGCCCGACAGCTGCGCCTTTTGCGCCGCATCGAGCTTGGCGCCGTTGCGCACGAAATATTCGTAATTGCGGGTCAGCAGCCGCGTCTGCTTGGCGTCGAGCCCAAGCGACGCGCGCTGGTTGTAAAGCGTCTCGACGCGCTGGAAAAGCTGCGGGTTGAGCGTGATCGCATCGCCCGCTGCCGACAGCTTGGGCGACCATTCCTTGTCGAGCGCCTGATATTCGGGCGTCGACAGATTGTCGGTCATCACCCCGAACAGCGACTGGACGCGGTCGAGCCGCTGGCCGGCGCGCTCCATCGCCTCCAGCGTATTGGCAAAGGTCGGCGCTTCGGGATTGCTGGCGATTGCCGCATATTCACGCGCGCGCTCGTCGATCGCGAACTGGAACGCGGTCGGGAAAAGCTCGGGTCGGACCTTGTCCCACGGCGGCACCCCGTCGAACGACCCGGTCCACTCGGTGAGCAGGATATTGTCGGGCACCGCAACATTCGCTGCGGGAGCATTCGTCATCTGGGCCTCGGCCATTGCGCCCGGCATCGCCTGAGCATCCGCAGGAGCAGGCATTTGCGCCATGGTCTGTCCATTCGTCGTGCACGCGCCAAGCGCAAGCAGTGCGCTGCCGCCAAGGAAAAATCGCTTCATCGTGATCATCGCTCCAGGATCTGCAGGTACGGCCATGGTCGCTAAGGCGTCTGACATTGGCCGCAAGTCAATATTCTACCAACGGTCCATAGCCGCTGCCAACTGAACCGCGCGTGACGATCCGGCTTAAAAACTCATGAAAAGCAACAGCTTGACGTCTACCGCGAAGCCCTGCTCACGCTTTGCGGCGATGAATGCGGGAATGTCCTCGCGGGCCACCAGATGGACGTTGATGTCCTCTTCCGCCGTGCCGCCACCCTCGCCGCAGCGCCGAACGCCGTGCGCGCGCACCAGCGTGAAACTCTCGGTCAGCATTCCCGGCGAAGCGTGAAACTCGCCGAGCCGCTCGACGTGATCGGCGGTAAAGCCGGTCTCTTCCTCGAGCTCCTTGACCGCGGTCCCCTCGACCGTCGCGTCCGGGTCCTCGTCCCCGACCAGACCCGCCGGCAGTTCGACGCAGCGACCTCCGACGGGAGCCCGCTCCTGGTCGATCAGGATCACCTTGCCGTCAACTTCCGCCAGGATGACCACGGCGCGGATGTCGTTGGCACGGCTCGCATATTCCCACCGCCCCCGCCGGATCGCACGCACATATTTGCCAGCCCACATCACTTCGGCGGGCTGGTCCTCGTCCTCGATCATAGTTCGATCAACTTGTCCGGAATTTCGTTGGTATCTCCGGCCGAACGCGGGAAATGCTCGGCAAGCACCGTACCCACCAGCGCGACCGAAGCCGCGATGCCGTCCGCCGTGCGCCCGGCCTTCACCTCGGTCAGCAAAGCCGCCATTGCCTCGCCCCAGGTCTCAGGCGTCGTCACGCCCGCAATCGCCTCGTCGGCGACGATCTCCGCGCGATGCTCGCCCATCGACAGATAGATGAGGATGCCCGTGCGCCCGACCGTCCGCCGCTCGGCGCCGGCCCTGAAGATCGCGATCGCCCGCCGCCGCACCCGCCGCGTCTTGGTCGGCCCCGGGGTCAGCGCCAGCCGCAACGGCATGTACTTCAGCGCCAGCAGCACCGCCGTAAACTTGGCGACGCTCAGCACCAGCACCAGCGTCAGATATTCGCTCAAGCTCGGCTC
>JASLBJ010000139.1 GCA_030146725.1 Sphingomicrobium sp.
ATCGGGGCGGCGACCGCGGAGGCGCTTGGCGCTGCGGGGGCGCATGTGGTGCTCGTGGCGCGTACCGCGGCCGGGCTCGAGGCGGTCGAGGAGCGGATTCATGCAGCGGGTGGCTCGGCGACGATCGCGCCGCTCGACCTGGCCGAGGGCGAGTCGATCGCCAGGCTTGCCGGCGCGATTGGCGAGCGCTGGCCGGCGCTCGACGTGCTGGTGCTCAATGCCGCGATGTTGGGCTCGCTGACCCCGGTCGAGCATATCGACGCAAAGGAATATGCGCGCATCCTGACGCTCAACGTCGCCGCCAATCAGGCGCTGATCGCGGCGTTCGATCCGCTGCTTCGGCGAAGTCAGCGCGCGGAAGTGGTCGGGGTGACCAGTTCGGTCGGGCACGAGGCGCGTGCGTTCTGGGGGGCTTATGGCTCGTCCAAGGCAGCGCTCGACAACCTGCTTGGCGCCTATGCCGACGAGACCGCCCACGGCGGACGGGTGCGGATCCACATCGTCGATCCCGGTGCGACCCGCACACGGATGCGTGCACATGCGTTTCCGGGCGAGGAACCCGAGAGCGTCAAGCCGCCTGAAGTCGTGGCGCAGGCGATTCTCGCACGGCTGCTGTCGGATGCTGCAAGCGGCGAGCGGGTGCGGGTGGACTGACGGCGGCCTGCCCTCGGCCTTCTAGCCCTTGGGCTTGACGAGGGTGACCTGGGCGACATCGATCCCGCCGCCGCGGAACCCGCCTTCGCAGTACATCAGATAATAGCGCCACAGGCGGTGGAAGGCATCGCTGAAGCCGGCCAGCTCGCCCCGCGCAAGTGCGCCGTCATAGTTGCGCCGCCACGCCTTGAGTGTTTCGGCATAGTCGCCGCCGAAGCCGTGGCTACGGTCGCGCCATTGCAGGCCTCGCTCCTCGGCGATGGCGCGAAAGCGGGGCTCGTTGATGAGCATCCCGCCCGGGAAGATATAGGCCTGGATGAAGTCGGCGCCGGCGGCGTAGCGGTCGAACAGCTCGGGGCGGATGAGGATGAACTGCAATGCGGCGCGGCCGCCGGGCCGAAGCGAGCGCGCGATGCAGTCGAGATAGGCGCCCCACCAGCGGGTGCCGACCGCCTCGACCATCTCGACCGAGGCGATCGCATCGAAGCGCTCGGTGACGTCGCGATAGTCCTGCAGGCGGATCTCGATCCGGTCGGACAGGCCGGCGTCGGCGATCCGCTGCTCGGCGAGGGCCTTCTGCTCGGCAGACAATGTGAGGCCGACGACCGTAGCGCCGCGGCGTGCCGCGGCTATTCCCAGGCTGCCCCAGCCGCAGCCGATCTCGAGCATGCGCATCCCGGGCTTGAGATCGAGCCGGTCGAGCAGGCGGTCCATCTTGACCGTCTGCGCGCGCGTGAGGTCATGGCCGGCATCGTCCCACAGGGCCGAGGAATAGGTCATCGTCGGGTCTAGCCAGGCGGCGTAGAAGTCGTTGCCGAGGTCGTAGTGCGCGGCGATATTGTCGCGCGCGCGGCCCGGCGCGTTGTCACGGGCGAGGTGGGCGATGCGGTTGATGAGGCGCGCGGGGCCCTTTGCGCGGGCGATGCTGCCGAGGCTGACGGCGTTGCGCATGAACAGGTCGAACAGCGGTACGGGATCGGGCGACGACCATTCGCCGCGCTCCCACGCCTTGTACCAGCCGACCGAGCCCGAGGTTGCGACGCGGACGAGGCCCATCCAGCTGTGCAGCGTGACGACCGGCTCGGGACCGGGGGCGTGGAAGCCGATGCGGCGCTGGCGGCCGTCGGGCAAGGTCCCGTGGATTCCGCCCTGCGCCAGGCGCTGGTCGAGCTGGTCGAGGATCCGGGCGAAGGCAGGTGCGGCAAGGCGGCTGAGCAGGCCGCCGCCGGTGGCGAAGCGGCGGTCGGCCCGAACGAGATGGTCGCCGCGGCTGCTCATCGGGTGAGGGTCAGCAGCCCGGCCCGCCGTTGGGCACCGTCGTTTCGTGCACGAACCGCGAGCGGCCGACGAGGTCGAGGTAGCGGGCGTCGCCGATGGTCACTTGAGCCTGGCAGCGCTGGCGCTCGATCGAGGCGAATGGGAGGACCGACCAGCGCAGGAAGTCGCGCAATCCCGGATCGCGGCGCCTGGCGGCCTGGATCAGCGGATCGTCGAGATTGACCGGAGTGCAGCCGCCGAATGGGCGGATGCCAGGGCTGAGGGGGTCGAATCGGGCTTGCCGGTAGCAGTCGCCCTGGCGCCACACCATCTGCCGGCGCCAGGACAAAGCCGGCTGCGGGGAGGCGAAGATTGATCGGGCCTGCCCGTTTGAGACCGCGGCGACTGCTGCCACGGCGCGGTCGGTGATTGCCAGGTTGATGCCGATGTAGACGAGCGTTGCGGCGATGGCGGCCTGCACCGGTCTGGCCCAGGGTCGGCCGGCTTGCTCGCGACGGCGGGACAGGATGATCGCGCCGCCGAGCAGCAGCCACAGCCAGATGTCGATGATGAACAGGCCGTCCGAATGGTACCAGGCGCCGGAGAAAGGCGAAAGCAACTGGACCGAATAGGTGGTCATCAGGTCGAGCAGGGGATGGGTGAGAGCGCCGAGATAGCACAGCGCGAGCAGCCAGGCGGGGCGCATGGCGAGGCCGCTTTTGAACTGGGCGCCGCGCTGCACCTGCCAGCGGTCGAGGAGCAGCAGCAGGCCGGCGAGCAGCGGGGGCATCAGCACGACGCCGCCGACGAGGCTGTGGGTGACGCCGCGGTGCATCGCGAGCGGTTCCCACGGGGCCCAGCCGAAGAATACGTCGACGTCGGGCATGTTGGCGCCGAGGATCAGTGCGGCGAGGCCCTTGCGGGTGACTGTCTTGAGGCCGGCCTGGCCGAGTGCCCACCCGGCCAGGCTGTGGGTGAGGTTGTCCACCTAGAAATCCGCCCCGCATCTTCGCGGGGACGTCGGACTCACAGCGCGTGCGGTTCTTTTTCGACCTGCCAGGTCTGGCCCTTGGCGACGAGCGCCTGGAGGTCGGGGGTCTTGCCGGCGGCGATCGCCTGGTTCTGTTCGACCACGGCGCTTTCGAAGGTCGGCGCGGGGTCTTCGTAGATGACGCCGAGCGCGACCGGGAAGGTGGCGGGGAGCTCGATCAGCATCGCGGCGAGGGTGCGGTTCTTCGGGTCGTGGACGAGGACCGCGGGGTCGCCGGCTTCGACGATCTTGAGGGCGAGGCGTTCGATGTCGAGGGCGATGCCCTTGGTGCCGCCCGCGAACAGCATCGGCTCGCCGGCTTTGAGCCACAGCTGCTTGTCGGCGGCGACGGCGCGCTCGGTGAACGGGGCGAACACGTCGTCGTTGTAGACCACGCAATTCTGGTAGATTTCGACGAAGCTGGCGCCGCGATGGGCGTGGGCGGCCTTCAGCACGTCGGGCAGCGACTTGTGGACGTCGATCCCGCGCGCGATGAAGCGGGCTCCGGCGCCGAACGCGAACATCGCCGGCGTAAGCGGGCGGTCAACCGAGCCGAACGGGGTCGATGGCGAGCGCGTGCCGATGCGCGAGGTCGGGGAATACTGCCCTTTGGTC
>JASLBJ010000169.1 GCA_030146725.1 Sphingomicrobium sp.
GCACCCGGGCCGCTCGGCGACGCTTCGGCTTGGGCCCAAGACGGTGCTCGCGGGATTCGGCGAGCTTCATCCGCGGCTGCACAGGGAGCTGGATGCACCGCGCGGGGCGGTTGCCGGCGAGCTCTACCTCGACGCGCTGCCGGGCCGAGCAGCAGCCACGCGCGCACGGCCGCCGTTTGCGCCGCCGGCGCTGCAGGCGGTCACGCGCGACTTCGCTTTCTTCGTGCCCGACACGCTCACCGCCGATGCGCTGGTGCGGGCGGTGCGCGGGGCCGACAAGGCGAGCATCAGCGCCGTGCGGCTGTTCGACCGCTATCGGCCGGATGGCGGCGAGCTGAGCCTTGCGCTCGAGGTGACGCTTCAGCCTGGAATGAAGAGCTTCACCGATGCCGAGATCGGGGCTGTGTCGGCGCGGATCGTGGCTGCCGCGGAGAAGCTTGGAGCGCGGCTCAGGGGTTAGCCTGAGGCTCGGGGTTGGCGAAGGCCGGCTCCAGCGCATTGATCGCGGCATGGACGCGGGCTTCGATCTCTTCGCGCTTGAGGCCCGGCTCGATGGTGGCGCCGACCCGGAATGTGACCGCGCCGGGGTGCTTGAGGAGGCCGCGGGTCCACAGGCGGCCGCTGTCGACGGCGATCGGGACGACCGGAAGCCCGAGCACGCGGTAGAGGCCGGCGAAGCCTGGGCGGATCGGCGGCGCCTCGCCGACCGGAACACGCGTGCCCTCGGGAAAGATTACCACCGGGCGGTTGTCGGCGACCGCCTTGCGACCGAGGGTAAGCATAGTGCGCAGGGCCGTCGCCCCGGCGTCGCGCTCGACCGGGATGATTCCGTAGCGATGGGCGATCCTCCCCCACAGCGGAAGGTCGGCAAGCTCGCGCTTGAGCACGACGACCGGGTGGGGCAGCAGCCGAAGCACCTCGATCGTCTCGAACATCGACTGGTGCTTGAACGCGATCAGATGCGGGCCCGGCGGGATGCTGCCTTCGAGCCGCGAGCGGATTCCGAGCAGGCGATGAGCAAGCGCGGCGTGGAACAGCGACCAGCTGCGAACGACGGCGCCCATCGGAGCGGTGCCGACGAGGCTCATCGCCAGCGCGGCCGCCACGAACAGGGCGGTCGCGGGATAGAAGATGGCCATGAAGACGAGGCTGCGAAGGCCGGTGATCACAGGTTGGCCCACATCACAGGTCGAGCCCCATTACAGGTCAAGCCCCATTACAGGTCAAGCCAAAGCGCGAGCCGGCGCAGCACGAGCTTGTTGTACTCGCCGAACAAAGTGAGGAAGCCCGGTTCGGTCCGCACCGCGTCGGGGATCAGCCGGTACCTGGGGCCGAGCACCTGGCCGAACTCGTAGCGGGCGCGGCGCATGTGCCAGTCGCTGGTGACCAGCCGAAGCGAGGTGTAGTCGCGCTTGACCAGCCAGCGCTGGGCTTCCTCGGCATTGGAGCGGGTGTCGACGGATTCGCTGCCGAGGTCGACGCAGCAGGTGATCAGCCGCTTGCTCTTTTCTCCAAGGCGGCGAACGAGGTCCGCCTTGGTCACCGTCGGGTCGGCGCCGGCGATGAGCATTCGCTCGACGTCGCCGGTCCTGAGTACGGCAGCCCCCTGCTCGATGCGCCCGGCCCCGCCGGTCAGGACGACCGCCGCGTGGACCTTCGTGCCAGCCGGCGCCGGGCCGTCGAGCGTCGTCGCGAACCAGACGAAGCCGAGCGCATAGGCAAGCAGCAGCAGGGAAAGGAGGCGGGCGATCATATCGACCGGCGCAATGCCGCGAGCACGGCTGCCCGGGCAACCCCGGTGGCGAGGATTACCAGTACGAGCGGAACAGAAGCGAGGATCAGCAGGTCGGCAAGGTGCAGCGGAGGTCCGCCGGCCAGCTCTCCGCCAAGCGCCGCTCCGCCGCCGCCGAGGACCAGCAGTGCAACGGCTGCCGCCGCGGCGCCGGTCAGCGCTCCGGCGATCGCATCGAGCGCGATCTTGCGCTGGAACAGATGCGTGAGCTGCAGGTCGGTCGCGCCGATGCCGTGCATTACGTCGATCGTCGCGCGGTGTGTATCGAGTGCGCCGCGCGCCGCAAGCACTACCGCGGCTGCGGCCGCGGCCCCGAGCAGCAGGACGAGCGCAAGCGCGAGTAGCTCAATCAGCCGAAGCGAGCGCAGCAGTTGCCCGAGCGTCGCGCGGTGCGCGGACAGGCGCGCTCCGGGCATTGCGGCGGCAAGCCGGGATTCGAGCGCAGCGGGATCAGTGCCGGCGAGGTCGAAGGTGATCATCGCCGGCACCGGCAAGTCGGCGGACTCGGCCGCCGGGCCGAGCCAGCGTTCGAGCGTCCGGCGCATCTCGGCCTCGGGCACCGGGGTTACACGGGTGATGCCGGGGGTCGAGCGGAGCACGCCGAGCGCGCTCGGAAGCGCCCTCGGTCCGGGCGGGATCTGGACCGCATAGCGCTCGGCGACCCCTTGTTTGATGATCCCGGCGGCATTGGCGAGCGCGAGCCCGGCGGCAGTGACGAGCAGCATCGCGAAGGTCATGATCGCGATGATCAGCGGAGTCGGACCGCGGCGGCCGCCGGGGAGCAGGCGGCGTTCGGACTCCGACGGGAACAGCCAGCCGAGCATCAGTGCCGACCGGCCTGGCGTGCGGGTGCCGGGGGATTGCGCAGCGTTCCGGTCGGATCGACCATCGATCCCTGCTCGAGCCGGAGCAGCTGCGCACCCGGGATCGAGGCGATCAGCCCGAGATCGTGGGTTGCGACGATGACCGTGGTGCCGAGGCGGTTGAGCGCGGCGAAGAGATGGATCAGGCGCCTCGCCATTTCCGCATCGACGTTGCCGGTCGGCTCGTCGGCAACGAGCAGTTCGGGATGGCTGATGACCGCGCGGGCGATGGCGACGCGCTGCTGCTCGCCGCCCGACAGCGTCGCCGGGCGGGCGCCCGAGCGATCGGCCAGGCCGACCCAGGCGAGCATTTCGCGCACCGGCGCCTCGATTTCTCCCGCGCCGCGCCCGGCGATGCGCAGCGGAAGCGCGACATTGTCGAATGCCGACAGATGAGGGACCAGGCGGAAGTCCTGGAACACGACGCCGATGCGGCGGCGGAATGCGGGCAGCGCCTCACGCGGCGCATTGGACAGCTCCTCGCCGAACAGGCGCATTCGCCCGCGGGTCGGCCGCTGGGCGAGATAGAGCAGTTTGAGCAGCGACGTCTTGCCTGCGCCCGACGGCCCGGTGAGAAAGTAGAAGGTCCCGCTCTGAAGCCTGAAGTCGAGGTCGCGCAGCACTTCGGCACCGGTGCCGTAGCGCAGCCCAACGCTGTCGAATTCGACGATTGCGGACAGCGCCGCTTCCCCCTTGCAACCCGCCCGGCTTGTCGCATGGGGCCGCCGCCTTGCCAATCCATGCACATTGCTGTTTAGCACAGGCATGTGGGCTGTTTAGCGGCAGCCAAAGTGGGCTGTTAGCGACAGTCATGGTGGCTGTTCAGCGTCCGGCATGCCGGCTTGGCGCGTGGTCATGATGGTTGCAGGAAAGGCTTGGCGCGGATGATCCTTACCTGCCCTTCGTGCGGTACCCAATATACCGTCAAGGATGGCGCGGTCCCGCCGCAGGGCCGCCAGGTGCGCTGTGCAAGCTGCAAGCACAGCTGGCACCAGAACCCCGATCCCACCGACGAGATGCCGGGCTCCGGGCATGACGACGAGCAGAGCATCGCCGAAGCCGCGGTTATGCCGCAGAGCAGCGGGCCGGCGGCCGAGGAGCGCGCTTTCGCCGCGTCGATGGCCGAGGGCGATGGACAGCCGGCGCGGGGTTCGGATGACGGTTTCGCCAGCGATGCGAACCAGGGTTTCGCGGAGGGTTCGGCGGACGGGCGAGCGGCCGAACCGGAGCCGACTAGCCGCCGCCGCATGGCGCCCCAGGAGCGCAGCCGGGTTGTTGCCGAGGACGAGTGGGTTGCTCCCGCCGACGAGCCCGAACAGGATGATTTCAGCCCGTTTGCCAACCGCGGGCAGGACACGGAGCGCAAGCGCGGGCGCCTGGTACCGCTGCTGGTCGGCTTGCTCGTGCTGGCCGCGCTGGCCGCCGCATTCTGGTTCCTTGCGCCGCCGGTGTGGAAGGACAAGCTCGGGATCGCGGGCTTCGGCGAGACTCCGCTGCAGCTGATGATGACGCACAGCGATCGCCAGCGGCTGGCAAGCGGCAACGAGCTGCTTGCGGTCAGCGGTCGAGTGATCAATCCGACCGAAAAGGTCCAGAAGGTGCCGCCGATCACCGCGCAGCTGCGCAGCAGCGGGGGCAAGGTGGTCCACAGCTGGACGATTTCGCCGCCCGCGCGGGTGCTTGCGCCGGGTGCGAGCGCGCCGTTCAACAGCGCCGAAGTCAATGTGCCGCCGGGCGGTGATGAACTGACGATCACGCTCGGCGCTCCGAAAGTCTGACCTCGGCTGCATGGTCGCGACGCCTGGTTCTGCGCTGCGTGACGCCATTGCGCGGCTGGATACCCTTTGCTAGAGGCGCCGCCTTGCCAGCGGGTGGCTGTTGAAGCCGCTTTTCATGATCGTGCGGTCGTGGCGGAATGGTAGACGCGCAGCCTTGAGGTGGCTGTGGCCGAAAGGCCGTGGAAGTTCGAGTCTTCTCGACCGCACCATCCCCCGTGCAGCAAACGTGCCGGGGTGATTTCGGACCAGGCGGCAGGTTGCGCGCCTTTCCTTGCACCACTGCGAGCACCATATGAAACGGGTCGGCCCAGCGGCCCAAGTGGAGCGAACGATGGACAGGATCGAGAAGAGCGACGCCGAGTGGCGGGCGGAGCTGACCCCCGAGCAGTATCGCGTGCTGCGCGAGGCGGGCACCGAGCGCGCGTTCACGGGCGAACTGCTCGATGTGAAGGACAAGGGCGACTTCGTCTGCGCGGGCTGCGGCGAGCCATTGTTCGACAGCGAGCACAAATATGACAGCGGCAGCGGCTGGCCGAGCTTTACCGCGCCCAAGGACAGCGCCGCGGTCAGCGAGCATCGCGATACCGACCATGGAATGGTCCGGACCGAGGTCCGTTGTGCCCGCTGCCAGGGCCATCTCGGGCATGTCTTTCCCGACGGGCCGGGCGCCGATGGGCTGCGCTACTGCATCAACTCGGCGTCGCTCGCCTTCGCCGGCAAGGACGACGGCGCAAGCTGACCCTTGTCGGTTGGGCCTGGGCTTTCTATCGCTTGAGGCTTGATGGCCCGACCGACCGCCCACCCCGTTCCGCCGGCCCTCCAGCCCAAGCGTCGCCGGCCGTTCTGGACCGCGTTCCGGTGGATGCTCTACATCGGCCTGCTCGGGGTGCTGGCGCTGGTGATGGCGGTGGTCGCGGCGATGGCCTCGCTGCCAAGTTACGAGAAATTGCGGCGGTCCGAGCAGGGCCAGACGATCCGCATGCGCTCGAGCAGCGGCGCGGTGCTGGTCTCGCTCGGGCCCAGCTTCGGCAACTGGCTGCCCTATGCGCAGATCCCGCCGCAGATGCGGACCGCGATGATCGCGGTCGAGGATCGACGCTTCCGCAGCCACATCGGGGTCGATCCGGTCGGCGTCGCGCGCTCGGTCAAGGTGCGGATCGACCGCGGGCGCTGGACCCAAGGCGGGTCGACGATCACCCAGCAGCTGGCGCGCAACATCTTCCTGACCAACAGCCGGACGTTCGGGCGCAAGGTCAGGGAAGCCGTGCTGGCGCTCGCGCTCGAACGCAAGTTCAGCAAGAACCAGATCCTCGAACTCTATCTCAACCGGGTGTATTTCGGTGGCGGTGCCTATGGCATCGACGCGGCGTCGCGGCGCTTCTTCAACCATAGCGCGACGACATTGTCGCTCGGCGAGGCGGCGATCATCGCCGGACTGGTCAAGGCGCCGTCGAGTTACTCGCCGACCGCCGACGCCGAGGCCGCTCGGGGGCGCTCCGACGTGGTGCTCAGGCTGATGGTCGAAAACGGCTTCGTCAGCCCCGAGGCGGCGGCGTCGGTCGATCCGGCCGAGATCGTCATCCAGCCGACCACCAGGCACAACAGCGTCCGCTATTTTACCGACTGGGCGCTGCCGCAGCTTGACACGCTGATCGACGAGACCGGCGAGCCGATCGACGTGTGGACGACGCTCGATAGCTCGATGCAGGCCGCCGCGGATCGATCGATCGCCGCCAATACGCCGCGCGGGGCGCAAGGGGCGCTGGTCGCACTCGACCGCGACGGGGCGGTGCGGGCACTCGTCGGCGGGCGCGATTATGTCGATTCACTCTATAATCGCGCGACCCAGGCGCAGCGCCAGCCGGGATCCGCGTTCAAGCTGTTCGTCTATCTGACGGCGCTCGAATCGGGCATGAAGCCGACCGATACGATGGTCGACCAGCCGATCACGATCAACGGCTGGACCCCGCGCAACTCGACTCGCACGCACCAGGGCTCGGTCACGCTGCGCGAGGCGTTCGCGCGTTCGATCAACACGATCAGCGCCAAGATCGGCGCCGACCTCGGCTTCGGCGCGATTGCCGACATGGCGCGGCGGTTCGGAATCGGGGGCACGATCTCGACCTTTCCGTCGATGGTGCTTGGAACGAGCGAAGTGCGGCTGATCGATATGACCCGGGCGTTCGCCGCGGTGTCCAACCGTGGCAATTCGGTGTTGCCTTACGGCATCCGCCGGGTGGTCACCGCCGAAGGGCGGCTGCTGTACCAGCACAACCAAAGCAACGAACGCGTGCTGGTCGCGCCCTGGGTCGCGGCGCAGATGACCGACCTGCTCCAGGCGGCGGTGCTGACCGGGACCGGGCGCGCGGCGCAGATCGGGCGGCCGGTTGCGGGCAAGACCGGCACGACGAGTTCGAACAAGGACGGCTGGTTCATCGGCTTCTCGTCGGGGCTGACCACCGGCGTGTGGATGGGCCGGGACGATGCCAAGGCGATCAGCGGGCTGCAGGGCGGGACGGCGCCGGCGCGCGCGTTCCACGACTTCATGGTCAAGGCCGTCGCCGGGCGGCCGGTGGAGAATTTCGAGGTCGAAGTGCCGATGCCCGACTGGCAGCTCGAGCCCGAGGAGCAATTGTGGGGCGTGCCGGGCGACCCGCTTGGCGAAGAGCCGATGGTCGATGCCGACGGAAATCCGATTTCCGGGCCAGGGCCGGACGGCTATGGCCCTGCCCGGCCTGGCATGAGGCCCGATGGCGCGGTCGACCAGGAATGGCTCGACCAGGTGCTTCCGCAGCAGCCGCGTCCCCAGCCCCAGACGCTGCCCCGGACCCCCCAGACGCTGCCCCGGACCCCCCAGCCGTTTCCCCAGCAGCCGCAGCCGGTGCCGCAGCAGCAGCCTCCGCCGCCGCCGCGCTCAGCCCCCTCGGCCGATCCGTTTCAGCCGCGGACCCAGCCGGGCGAGTAACGCCCGCGCAGGCGCGACGTCGCCGCCGAACAGGGTTCGCTCGGCCGCCTTGAACGCCGGGCCATGGTCGAGGTGGAGCAAATGCGCGACCTCATGCGCGACGACGAAGCGGCGGGCTTGCGGCGGAGCGAGGATCAGCCGCCAGCTGTAGCGGATCCGCCGCTGCGACGAGCAGCTGCCCCAGCGGGTGCCGGCGTCGCCGATCCCGACCGCGCTTGGGCTGACTCCGGCGAGCACCGCATATTCGGCGGTCTCGCGGGACAAAGTGTCGAGTGCGCGGCGCTTGAGAAATGCCTCGATCCGGCGGGCGAAGGTCTCCTGCGGGCCGCCGCAGCTCAGCGTGCTGTCCGCGAGGCGTGGGGTGCGCGGAAGCTCGGGACGCCACTCGAGCCGGACCTCGGCGCCTTCGAGCGGGATGGTGGCGCCCGGGACGAACGGCTCGCCCGGCAAGGCGCGGGCGATCTGGGCATCGACCCAGGCGCGCTGGCTTGCCGCCCAGTCGAGCGCGGAGCGGCGGCTGGTGCGAAGCGGACAGGTCAGTGTGAGAATCGCGCGCTGTTCGTCGAAGCGAAGGCGCATCCGCCGGGCGCTGCGCAGGGGCCGGACCTCGATCGCGACCGGCAGGTCCGGGTGGGTCAACAAGAGGGGGTGGGTCGACAGCTGCTCGGAGCCGACCGTCAGAGGGGGCGCTCGACGACGTGATATTCGAGGTCGCCGGCCTCGTCCTCGCTGACCGTCCAGCCGCGCGTCGACTGGCCCGCGGCATGGACGCTGTCGCGGTCGCCGGTGAGCAGATAGTGCCATTCGGGCAGCGCCTCGCCATCGGCGCGCAGGCGGTAGGCGCAGGTCACCGGAAGCCAGTCGAGCCGGTCGAGCTTGAGGCGGTCGAGCTTGACGCAATCGGCGACATGGACCTTGCGCCGGGCATAGTCGGTGCAGCGGCCGTTGCGGCGGTCGAGCAGCTTGCACGCGACATTGGTCGGGTAGAGCTCGCCGGTGTCCTCGTCCTCGAGCTTGTGCAGGCAGCAGCGGCCACAGCCGTCGCACAGGGCTTCCCACTCGCCGCGGTCGAGCTCGATGAGGGGCTTTTCCCAGAATGGCGTGCGGGCGTTCATGACATGGCCACCCATGGTCTGCTATGGCCGCCAGCACAAGCTGGTCGAACGCCGGCTGGAACAGCAATCGGGGGCAGTGCCGGCATGAAGCGGTTGGGAAGATTGGCGATTGTCGCTGCGTTGGGCCTGGCTGCAGTGCCGGCGGCGGCGCAGATGGGGGGTGCCGATGGCGATGCCTTCGTCAGCGCCGTTCGCGACCGCGACGGAGGCAAGGCGACCGAGCTGCTCGCCAAGCATAACAATGCGATCATCAACACCCGCGACGGCAAGGGCGACACCGGGCTGATCGTCGCGATCAGCCGGCGTGACGAGAGCTGGACCGGGTTCCTGCTCAACCAGGGTGCGGACCCCAACTATGCCGCGCGCAACGGCGACACGCCGATGATCGCCGCTGCACGGGTCGGCTATGCCGACGCCGCAGGGTGGCTGATCGAGATGGGCGCCAAGGTCGACGTGGCCAACCGCGCGGGCGAGACGCCGCTGATCATCGCGGTGCAGATGCGCCAGCCGGCGATGGTCCGGACGCTGCTGCAGAAGGGGGCGGATCCCGACAAGACCGACAACGCGCAGGGCTTTTCGGCGCGCGACTATGCCAAGCGGGATAACCGCGGGGGCGAGTTGTTGAAGCTGATCGAGGCGAACAAGCCGGCGGCGAAGGTGGCTGCTGGCGCGGCGAAGTAGGGGCGGTTCGCTCCTGATCCGGGCACCTGATGCGCAGCGGTTTAGATCGAAA
>JASLBJ010000266.1 GCA_030146725.1 Sphingomicrobium sp.
GAACGTCTCCAGCGCCGTAAACCGGTTCACCGCCTTCAACCCCGGATGGGCCTGCAGCACTTCGGGCAGGCGGTAGAAGGGGATCCGGCTGGCCAGGTGGTGGACATGGTGAACGCCGATATTGGCGGTGAACCAGCGCAGTATGGGCGGAAGCTCGAGGTAGGAGCTCCCGCGCAGCGCCGCATCATGGAACGACCAGGCGTCGCTTGCGTCCCAATGCGCATCTTCGAACTGGTGCTGGATGTAGAACAGCCACACGCCCGTCGACGCGGCGATCAGCAGCACCGGCAGGAGTACCAGCGCGATGACGCCGAACCCGAACTGGTAGATCAGCGCGGCCAGCAGGAGCGTCGTCGCTGCGTTGGTCGCCATCGCGCTGACCCAGTAGATCGAACCCGACTTCATCAGCCCGACCGGGAGCCGGTGACGAAGCAGGAACAGATAGGCCGGACCGATCCCCAACAGGACGAACGGGTGACGATAGATGCGGTAGACCAACTGTCCCCAGCGGCTCCGCGCTTCAAACTCGCGAACGGTCAGCGTATCGACGTCGCCAAACCCGCGGGCATCGAGATTGCCGGTGCCGGCATGGTGCAGCGCGTGCGCCCGTTTCCAGCAGTCGTAAGGCGTGAACGTCAGCACGCCCAGCACCCGGCCAAGCCGGTCGTTGCTCGACCGGCTGGAGAAGAACGACCCGTGGCCGCAATCGTGCTGGATCAGGAACAGCCTGAGCAGGAAAAGGCCGGCCGGAACGGTGAGCGTAAGGGCAAGCAAGTAGCCTGCTTCGACCGCAACCAGCATCAGCCCGCACAGGGACAGGAACGGCACCAGCGTGATCGCAAGTTCCCACCAGCTCCGGCCAGGCGAGACGTCCTTGAACAGCTTGAGGTCGCGGACCAGCTGCCGTGCATCGACGGCCGGGCTGTCGAGGCTCGCCCGGCTTCCGGCAAGTTGGTCGGTGCACGAGTCATCCAGCGGGAAGCAATCCGCTTCGGTTGGGCCACTAAGGCTCAGCATCTGTGTGTTCCGGAAAAGTTTAGAAAAGCAGAGAACAGTCTGCCCATAGGACTGTTCCGTCGGTTTGTGACAGGCCCAATGAACGCGGCATGTCGCTGTTCAGCCTGGCAGCCCTGGGCTTGCTTGCCTGATAAACTATTAAGATAGCGGCGTTTGTGGCGGGGATGCCTCCGCACCGTGGATCGAGGAACAGCCCGAAAGTGACCGAACCACCCATGTTCTCCTCGGCAACGATCGTTGGAGCAGGTGCGGTCGGCGGGTGGATTGCGGCTCGGCTCGCGCTTGCCCGAGTGCCGGTCCGGGTCCTGGCACGGGGCGAGACGCTGGAGCTGCTGCGGGCTGACGGGCTGCGATTCACCGACGGCGAGCATGCGATTGCGCGCGTCGAGGCGACCGACGATCCACGATCGCTGGGAATCCAGGAATTGCTGATCATCGCGGTCAAGGCGCCGGCGCTTGCTGCCGCGGCACAAGCGGCACGCCCGCTGATCGGGCCGGACACGCTGATCGTGCCGATGCTCAATGGCGTACCGTGGTGGTTCATGCACGGAGCGCCGCTGCAGTCGATCGATCCAACCAGCGAAATCGCGGCGCTGCTGCCTGCCCGACAGGTCGTCGGCTGCGTCGTCCATGCGGCGAGCAGCCGCGCTGCGCCCAACCATGTCGTGGTCAAGCACGCCGACCGGCTGATCCTCGGCGAGCCAGGCGGCGGCGTCAGTGCGCGGGTCGAGCGACTGGCGGCGCTGTTCGAACAGGGCGGGATCCGGACCGAGTGCAGCGGGGACGTGCGCCAGGCGATCTGGTACAAATTGTGGGGCAATGCGACGTTCAACCCGCTTGCGGCGCTCACCGGCGCGACCGCCGACCGGCTGCTCGGCGACCCCGCGATACGTGCCTGGATCCTCGAGAGCATGGCCGAACTATCGGGGCTTGGCAGCCGCATCGGCTGCCCGATAGCCGAGACTGGCGAGGACCGTCTTGCAGTGACTTCGCGATTGGGCGCGTTCAAGCCGTCGATGCTCCAGGACGTCGAGGCGGGGCGGCGGATCGAACTCGAGGCGCTGCTTGGTGCACCGCGCGAGATCGCCCGCGGGATCGGCATGGCCACTCCGCAGCTCGACCGCATCCACGCCATGACCCAGCTGCTCGCCGGCTCGCGCGGGCTGCTCTAGGCGACCGGCGCGGCGACTACCCGTCCCACGCAGCTGCCGAAGCCGATGCGCACCGCGCCTTCCGCCTCGCACCAGGCGGTCAGCGTCAGCTCGTCGCCATCCTCGAGGAAGCTGCGAGTCTCGCCCGACGGGAGCGTCAGCGGCTGCCGGCCGCCGCGGCTGATCTCGAGCAGCGAGCCAAGGCCGCGATCCTCGTCGGTCGACAACGTACCAGTGCCGATCAGGTCGCCGGGCTGGAGGTTGCAGCCGTTCGCCGTGTGATGGGCGACGATCTGCGCCGCGCTCCAGTACATCGCCGCCGCCGCATTGCCGCGCGAAAGGATATGCGGCGCGGCCCCATCGGCGCGCATCCGCTCGGTTGTCAGCGATGCCTCGAGCGCGATCCCGAGCGCGCCGGTCGCGCGGTCATCGGCATCGTCGAGATAAGGCAGCGGGTGCGGGTCTCCGTTCGGCCGCGGCGGCATGGGCCGTCGGAACGGCGCAAGCGCTTGCCCCGTGATCACCCACGGCGAGATGCTGGTCAGGAAGTTCTTGGCGAGAAACGGCCCGAGCGGCTGATATTCCCACGCCTGCAGGTCCCGCGCCGACCAGTCGTTGAGCAGGCAATAGCCGGCGACATGGTCCGCCGCCACGCCGACCGGAACGGGTTCGCCGAGCGCATTGCCGCGGCCGATCCACATCCCGAGCTCGAGTTCATAGTCGAGGCGGCGGCTCGGGCCGAACACGGGCATCTCGGCATCTGGTGGCTTGCGCTGGCCGTTCGGACGAATGACCGGCTCGCCCGACGCCCGCACCGAGCTGGCGCGGCCGTGATAGCCGATCGGCACATATTTGTAGTTGGGCAGCAGTGGCTGATCGGGCCGGAACTGGCGCCCGACATTGGTCGCGTGGTGAATGCCGACATAGAAATCGGTGTAGTCGCCGATCAGGCACGGCAGGTGCAGGAACGCCTCGGACTGGCGGATCAGGTGAAGCTCGACGCGGTCGCGATGCCGTTCGTCGGACAGCAGGTCGGACAGGCGCAGCCGAAGCTCGCGATGATCCGCCGGGCCCCGCGCGAGCCAGGCATTGAGCACCGGCTGTTCGAGGTCCTGAGTCCAATCCTCGTCGAACAGCCCGTCGGTCGCGGCGCCCACGAGGTCGAGAATGAAGCCGCCGATCGCCACGCCCGGTCGGCGCTGCTCGCCCGGCAGCGAAAAGATGCCAAGCGGCAGGTTCTGAACCGGGAAGTCGCCGCCTTGTGCATCGTCGACCCAGCTGACGCGGGTGGGATCGTGGGTTTCGTCGATCATGGCAGCACCGCCTTTGGAAAGCCTGCCCAGGCCTGGTCGTAGTCGG
>JASLBJ010000181.1 GCA_030146725.1 Sphingomicrobium sp.
CTCCGCCCCGACACTCTCCGCCCCGACACCCGCCGCCCAACCCGCATCGCGCGCCATCGAACTGTTCGAGAGCGACTGGGTGCTGCGCGAGTGGGGGCTTCGGATCCATGATCGCGACCGCGACGCCGAACTGTCCGTGGCCGAAGCCGAAGCCGGCGCACGGGCCTTCAAGGCGATCGCGGACGGGGACTCGGACGGCCGCGTGACCCCGACGGAATTCCGCCGCGCAAGGGCGTTCCTGCTCGCACGCTATTAGGCCCGGCACGCAGCCCGGCAGATGGCTCCCCGCCTGTCGATCCTGCCGCAATCCGCCCCTGACCAGCATTCTTGACCCATGCGCGTGCATTGTCGGCGCGGTCCAGGGTCGGCAGATTGAGGACGTTGAGCCGCAAAGCTACAGCAGTTAGCATCTGCCCCGAACTACATTGGGGGGAACCGATGAAGCATCTACTCTGGTCCGCGCTGGCGCTGGCGACCGTCGCTACTCCGGCCGTGGCGGCGCAGCGCGTCTAAGCCGGGCCATCAACGGCGCCGGTGACCGCAGAAAACTACTTCCGCAACAAATGGGGTAGCCACGACGAGTTCAAGCGCCTTTACGAGCGCAATCATGCGCCGATCATGCGGGAGATGCAGAAGCAGGGTTTCGTGCTCAGGATGGAAGTCGAGGAACCTTACACCCATCTTGCCGGCGGGCCTCGCTGGGACTTGCGAGTCACCATGACGTACCGCGATGCTGCCACGGCGTTATTCGGTGGCGGGTTCGAGAAGGCGTTCGCTGAAGCTGCAGCTCGGCTCTATCCGGACAAGGCAAAGTTTGATGCAGAGGAGGCGCGGCGCTTCTCTTTGCTCGAGGACCATTGGGACATCATCGTGATGCCCGTCGCACCCTGACGTCGCGCAAGGTCGCTTCGAACGGACAGCCGACCGTCGCCACAGCAATCGGCACGATTACGCTCAACTGAGCGACGGCTTCACCTTACTCGGCTGGACTGGCCAGGGCCGCGTTGATCGAGCGTATGAGGAGCTGGTCCGAAGTATCCTGGGTGATTTCCCACACCATGATTCCTCCTGCTTCGCGCTGTGCCAGACGGGCCTTCTCAACCAGCGTCGGAAGCCCGTTGAAGGTGATGTAGCTGCACCCCGCGCAGCGGCTGCCGATCGTGTCGCTGAGACGGGCGACAGCCGGATGCTCGCGGTGGATGTCCCGGAACGTGTAATTGGCTTTGTAGCGCCCGTAGCCGTAACCGTAGAACGGCACGCCGAGTACCAGCCGTTCCCGCGCGACTCCCCGGGCAAGCCACAGCTTGATGTCGCGCCGAGCCTGTTCGACCGTGGCGTGCTCGCTTCCCGCTTCTCCCCACGTCGGGCCGATGGCGTCGTAGGCCATGACACCGACGATATCGAAATAGGGGATGGACGAGATCGGCACCATGCCGCCGTCGTACGATGCGGTGGCGCAGGACAGCAGCTTGCCGCGGCGCTTGAGTGCGGTGCCGAGCGCCGCCGCGAACGGCGTGTAATTGCCGGCCTGGTCGATCTTGGTCAGCAGCGCGCCTTCCAGGTCCAGATCCACCCCGTCAAGGTTGTAGCGTTCGACAGCAGCGAGCAAGCCCGAGATCATCTTCGCCCGCGTCTCGGGTCGAAGAAGCTTCTCCCAATCTCCCGAGCACTGGGGGATGACGCCGCCACCAAGCGAGATCAGCACCTTCGTGCCCGCCTTATGTGCTGTGGCAACGAGCGCCTTCAGTGCCGCTTCCCGCACCATCGCGCCACCCGCGCCGTCCGGCGAACAGGCGAGGCCTCCGCGCGCCAGGAAACGGCCGGACTTGTCCGGGTTCACGAACGCGATGTTGAGATGCGTGTAGCGAGTGATGTCCGATGCTGCGGCCGACGCTTCGAGCCCCCTGAAAGCGGGTATGTAACCGACGGTGAGTGGCGCGGGCTGGGCCGCCCGTGAGGGCGCCGCAAGCATGCAGGCGGCGAGTGCCGCCATCACCAATTTCCGCAGCATCGCGCCCACCCTGATACCTCTTCCGCCAAGCACCAAGCCGGCGCCGGACGGTTCGATGACACGAACATCACGAGCGGCACAAGGCCGAATGGCACCGGGGTGACGGAAAGCGAATGTCCGAAAAAGGGTCGACGCGGACATTGCTGGGACGCGTGTTTAACGTCAGCATGGGTGCCATCCGCAAAGGAGCGTCAGATGACCGACATCGACCAGGCCAAAGCGACACAGCTGCGCAACATCGAAGCAAAAACCGGCCAGAGTATTCAGGCGCTGTGTGATGAGATTCGTGCAGCTGGCAAAGCCAGGCATGGTGAGGCCCGCAGCTGGGCAATGGACCGGTTCGGCCTCGGTTATGGTGACGCGAATGCGCTCGCGCATGCCGCAACCGCGACCACCGGCGTGGTCAGTGACGACGCAGATCCACTGGAGCAAATCTATAGCGGGAAGAAGGCACATCTCCGCGCCGTCCACGACCGGCTGGTGGAAGCAATTTCCTCATGGGGTGAGTTCGAGGCCGCTCCGAAGAAGGGCTATGTCGCTCTTCGTCGCAAGAAGCAGTTCGCGATGTTGGGTCCGAGGAACGCAAGCACGGCTGAGCTGGGAATCAATCTCAAGGAAGATGTCGCGAGCGACCGCATCGTTCAGCAGAAGCCGGGCGGCATGTGTCAGTACGCGATAGCGCTGACCGGTCCGGCCGATATCGATGAGGAGATCCTTGCAGTATTGCGAAGAGCCTTCGACGCGTCTGGCTAAGCGAT
>JASLBJ010000191.1 GCA_030146725.1 Sphingomicrobium sp.
GCGACGAAGCGACCCTGCGCCGCAACCCTCTGCAGGCCCTATTCCGGGGCGACCTGCGCTACGCCGACCAGTTCGGCGACTATATCACCGACGAATATTATGCGGCGGAGAAGGCCGCGACCGAGGCCGAGCTAGCGGAGCTGCGCACGATCCCGCGCGACCAGCTCAACGCCACGGACCAGCTGGCCTACGACGTGTTCGAATATAATCAGCTGAATTCTCTGGAGGGCTTCGAGCCGCGCTATTTTGACGTCAGCGTCGTTCGGCCGCTCAACCATTTCTCGGGCTTTCACACATTCTATCCGACCTTTGCCAGCGGCAAGGGCGCGGCGCCGTTCAAGACGGTCGCGGACTATGAGAACAACCTCAAGCGCCACGCCGAATTCGTCACGCTCATCGACCGCACCGTCGGGCGGTTCCGCCAGGGGATGCAAAGCGGGGTCGTCGACACGCAGCTGACCGTCCGCAACATGATCGAGCAGCTCGACACGCAGCTTGCGCAGAAGGTCGACCAGTCACCCTTTTTCGGGCCGGTGCAGGCGTTCCCGGCTACGATCGGTACAGCCGACCGCCGGCGGCTGACGGCTGCCTACCAAAGCATGATCGGGACGAAGATGGTCCCTGCGCTGACCCGGCTGCGCAACTTTCTCAGGGACGAATATCTGCCTCGTGCGCGCGAAGGCGTCGGGCTGATGCACATGAAGGGCGGCCCTGCCCTTTATCGCCAACTCGTGCAGTCGAGCACGACGCTGCCGCTGACGCCCGAAGAGATCCACCAGACCGGGCTCGACGAGGTTGCGCGGATCACCGGCGAGATGGACAAGGTCCGTCGCGAGGTCGGCTTCAACGGCAGCCTTGCAAAGTTCTTCGATTATCTGCGCACCGATCGCAGGTTCCAGCCGAAGAGCCGCAACGACCTGACGCAGCGTTACTATGCGATCGGCAAGATCGCCGACGCCAAGCTGCCGGCATTCTTCTCGACCCTCCCGCGCGCCAAGCTGGAAATCCGCCCCTACCCCGAGTTCCGCGAGAAGTTCGAGGCCGGCGGAAGCTATGAGCAGGGCAGCGCCGACGGGGGACGGCCAGGGGTGTTCTACTTCAACGCCTACGACCTGCCCTCACGGACCACGCCCGGTGTCACCACGCTGTATCTCCATGAAGGCGCGCCCGGGCATCACTTCCAGATCAGCCTGGCGCAGGAGAATGAAGCTCTGCCAAGCTTCATGCGCTTCGGCGGCAACACCGCTTACGTCGAGGGCTGGGCGCTTTATGCCGAGACGCTCGGCTTCGAGATGGGGCTGTTCGAGGACCCGTACCAGCGCTTCGGAACGCTATCCGACGAGATGCTGCGAGCGATGCGGCTGGTGGTCGACACCGGCATCCACTCCAAGGGTTGGACGCGGAGCCAGGCGATCGACTACATGCTGACCCATTCGAACATGGGCCGTACCGATGTCACCGCGGAGGTCGAGCGCTACATTGCGATCCCCGGCCAGGCGGTCGCCTACAAGGTAGGATCGCTGACCATTCAGCGGCTGCGCAAGAAGGCCGAAAGCCAGCTCGGGGACAAGTTCGACATCCGCGACTTCCACGCTGAAGTGCTGATGACCGGCGCGCTTCCACTCGCCATCCTCGAGCAGAAGATCGACCGGTGGATCGCCGGCCGAGCAGCCGCGCCGAAGACACAAGGAGCATAGCGAGCGCAGCTTCGGCAGGAGCCGGCGAGCCGCGGACAGCCTGCGATCGCGAACGATCGACAGGACGGACGGCGAGGGATTACTCCCGCGCCGAGCCGCCCCAGGCGAAGAGCCCCTCGCCCCCGTGATTCGACAGACCGTAACCCCAATCGACGAACGACCACCGACCCCGTTGCACCACTTCCAATTCGCGATACTGTATTGTGCGCGTAACACAGTGGAGTATCGCAAGATGCGCTTTAAATCTTTGATCCTTGCCGGCGCCGCCTGCTTTGCGGCACCTTTGCTCGCCCAGGCAGCGCCGACGCAAACCGCCGAGAAGCCCGCCACTGCACCGTTCGACAAGGCTGAGGCCGCAAAGGTCGTCACCGAGCTCGCCGCCGCGGTCGAGGAGAACTTCGTGTTTCCCGATGCCGGCATGAAATATGCCGCGATGCTCCGGACGAACCTGAAAGCCGGCCGCTACGCAAGCTTCGCCAGCGCCGAGGCCTTCGCCGACAAGGTCACGGCGGACCTTCAGGCAGTCCACAAGGACGGCCATCTACGCCTGCGCCCGGTAACCGCCGAGCAACGCTCGAGTCCTGGTGCGCCGAACGGCGGCGAGCGCGAGAAGAGCGCGGTCACCAAAGCCGGCTGGCTTGCCGACGGCGTCGCCTACATCGATTTCGCGGGCTTTCCCGGCAACGCAGCGACCATCGCCGACGTGACCAGCTTCCTCGCCGCGCATGGCAATGCGAAAACTCTGATTGTCGACGCCCGGCGCAACGGCGGCGGGGGGCTTGCGGAGATGAACCTGCTGTTCGCACAGCTTTTCGCCAAACCCGAGACGCTGGTCGTCATGGATATCCGCCAGGCGGTCGAGGAAAAGCACGGTACGCCGTTCGGCGACCACGACCCCTTGCTACGCAAGGTCGCCGGACCGCCGACGATCGTCCGGCGCGAGCATGTCGTCATCCCTGCCGCAAAGCCGGGTGCGCTGAGGCAAGCCAAGGTCTACCTGCTGACGTCCAAGGACACCTTCTCCGCGGCCGAACATCTGTCGCTGTCATTGAAGCGCACCAAACGCGCGACGCTGATTGGCGAGTCCACCGGCGGCGGCGCACACTTCGGCGGAATGGCGCCAATGGGCACCGGTTTTGCCGCCTTCGTGCCGGTCGGCCGCACGTTCGACCCCGACACCGGCCAGAGCTGGGAGGCCGTCGGTGTGAAGCCCGACGTGGCGGTCCCGGCCGACAAGGCTCTCGACGAGGCGCTGCGGCTCGCGGGGGTCAAGGCGACGGGCGACGTCGCACTCGCGCAGTTGCGCTAGGCAGAATCAGCCGCCGCCAGAGCTTCGGCGATCAGGCGGCGGCTGTTGTCGATCCCGTAAAGCGCGATGAAGCTGCCCATGCGCGGGCCCTGGCTCGATCCGAGCAGCGTTTCGTAAAGTGCGGCGAACCAGTTGCGCAGCGCTTCCTTGCCGAAGTGCGTCTTGCCGATCTCGAAAACGAGATTCTGGATGGCTTCACTCGAGGAGCCGGGGGCAAGCTCGTCCAGTCGCTTGTCCAATTCGCGCAACGCCGCGGCTTCAGGCGCCGTGGGCGCGCGGCGCTTGAGGTCCGGAGCGACGAAATCGCGCGCGTAATTGACCGCAAGCCCGATCAGCTCGTCGAGCTTGGAGTCGGTTGCAGGCGATGTGCCGGGCGCATAGCGCTGGACGAAGCGCCACGCGGTGTCCTTATCCCCGACGCCGGGAAGGCTGACGAGGTTGAGCAGCAGGCCATAGGTCAGCGGAAGCGGCTCGGCGGGAACCGCGCCGGCGTGAATGTGATGCACCGGATTGCAGAGCCTCTGCTCGACCGGCTGGTCGGCATAGCTGGCGCGGAACCCCGCATAGTCATCGACCGCGCGGGGAATGACTCCGATGTGCAGGCTCTTCGCCTTCTTGGGCTCGCGGAAGATGTAGAAGGCGAGGCTTTCCTCGCTGCCATAGCGCAGCCACTGGTCGAGGCTGAGGCCGTTGCCCTTGGACTTGGAGATCTTCTCGCCGCGCTCGTCGAGGAACATCTCGTAGTTGAAGCCCTCAGGCGGGCGGCCGCCGAGGACGCGTGCGATCTTGCCCGACTGGACGACCGAATCGATCAGGTCCTTGCCGGCCATCTCATAGTCGACGCCGAGCGCGACCCAGCGCGCCGCCCAGTCGACCTTCCACTGCAGCTTGGCCATGCCGCCGAGCGCCGACTGCTCGACCCGGGCGCCGTCCTCGTCGGTGAACGCGATGGTGCCGGCGGCGGCGTCGACCACTTCCACCGCGACCTGCAGCACCCTTCCGCTGGATGGCGACACCGGCAGCACCGGGGAGTAGGTCGCGCGCCGCTCCTGGCG
>JASLBJ010000267.1 GCA_030146725.1 Sphingomicrobium sp.
GCCTCATACGCGCGCTCACCGCGGCGGCCGCTGCGTGCATCCTCATCGGTGAAGAATTGCGCCAGCCCGATTCGCTGAGCCGGTAACGGACCCGGTATCAATGAAGGCGCAGGGGCAGGGGCCTCTTCGGCACGTCCCCTGACTGGCACCTGGGGTTTCGCGGGCTCCGCTGAGTCGGGCTCCGGCGCCACAGCGGGTGCAGATGCGGGCGTCACAGCGGGCGCCATGACCGGGCAGCCTGCTGTCAGCAGCCACGGCCGCCGCAGCCAGAATCCCTCGACTGCTTCAGCCGCGCCGCTCGCCAACGCGGTCACCACGGCGTCCTGCAGCGTCAGGTCAGGCGCGGCGCGAACCCGCAGCGTCCGCTTCTGCTCGTCGAAGCTCACTTCGAAGGATTGGCCACTGCCTTCACGCTGTCCGTCCGCCGGACAGCCGAACCGTATCCGGACCTGGAACGGGCGCCCGCCGAGCTTGCGCTGCTCCTCGGCATCGTCCCGCCCCAGCGCAGCTGCGCTCGCCGCGCTCGCGGCGGTGTTGAGCAGGGCCGCCCGGTCGATCGGCGCCTCCGCGACGGGCAACCGCTCGAGCGGAGACGGAACGGCCGCAAGATTGTTCTCGACCACTTCCTCCGGGGGTGCCGGCCGGCAACCTCCCGCGGACAGTCCGGCGGCGGCGATCAGGGTCGCGGCCCATCTGAAGTGACGTTTCGGCGACATGCCCGCGATAATAGCACAGCTTGCCGACTGGGCGAGCCACCGATTCGTGCCTTGCCAGTCGCGTCCGAACGGCCATACGTGCGCAATGACAGCAAGCCAGATCATCACCTTGCTGGTGCTCGTCGCCGTCGTCGGCGCGCTCATCTGGGACAAGGTGCGCGCGGACATCGTCGCGCTTACCGGCGCGGCCTTCCTGCTGATGACCGGCGTCGTTCGGCCAGTCGAGGTCCAGAGCGCCTTCGCCAGCCCGGCGATCGTCGCGCTCGCGTCATTGTTCGTCATCGCTTACGCAATGGAGCTCGCGGGACTGCTCGACGCCGCAATCCGTCAGGTGACGCGGTTGTGCAAGCTGATCGGCTCGGCCGGGCTGTGGGTGCTGATCGTGCTTGCGGGCGTCGCATCCGCCTTTCTCAACAACACGCCGATCGTCGTGCTGAGCGCGCCCGTCGTTCGGGATGTCGCCAAGTCTCTTGGTCGCTCGCCCAAGGTCTATCTGATCCCCTTGTCCTATGCAGCGATACTCGGCGGATCCTGCACGCTGATCGGTTCGTCGACCAATCTTCTCGTGAACGACATGGCGGCGCTCGCCGGCCAGCCCCGGTTCGGTATTTTCGAGATCGCCCCGGTGGGCCTGGTCGTTGCGGTAGCGGGCGGAATCTATCTGTTCCTGTTCAGCAAGCGGCTGATCAGGTCCGACGATCGCGCCCAGGCGCCGGTGGGCGTCGAGCAAGCGGTCCGGAGCTCGGAGGAGTTTCCCGAGCGCGGGCTTGCGGGTGGCCTCGTCGGCTCGGTCGAGCCGTTCTCCCGCAAGGTCAAATTGCGCCCCTGGGCCGCGGTGCTCTCCTCGCTCATCTTCGTCGCGGTCGTTACCCTTGCCGCTCTCGATGTCGCGCCGATCGCGGCCTGCGCGTTCGCCGGTGCGGTCCTGCTGATCCTGCTGCGGGTGATTACCGCCGACGAGGCGTACGGCGGCCTCAGGCCCGAAGTGCTGATGCTGATCGCCGGAATGGTCGTTCTCGGAATCGCGCTCGAGGAAACCGGGCTTGCCGCATCGGCGACGAACTTCCTCATCGGGACGATGGAGGGGATGAGCCCGCTGGTCGCGCTGATCATCCTCTACGGGGTGACGCTCTTCGCAACCGAGATCCTCTCGAACGCCACCGTCGCGGTGCTGTTTACCCCCGTCGCGGTTTCGATGGCCGAGGCCTTCGGCGCAAGCCCGCGCCCGTTCCTCGTTGCGGTGATGGTCGCCGCAAGCGCGGCCTTCGCCACGCCGTTCGGCTATCAGACCAACGTCGTTGTCTATCAGATGGGCGGCTACAGCTATCTCGACTTCGTCCGGATCGGCATTCCGCTCAACCTCATCACCTGGGCAGCCGGAGTGTTTGCGATCCAGATCTACTTCCCGTTCTGACCGCGCTCTGCGATCGTCAGGTCGCCTGACGTCCGCTTCAGTCAGACAAGAACGTCGGAACGGCCCCAGGCTTGCTCAACCGTGCTCCCTGCGCCATTGGCACCGGCTTCGCCGGACCTGTCCTGTGCAGGTGGCTCGGCCCGGCGCCAATCCCCGGGATCATCGGCGCTTTGCGTGCCGCATGTCTGACTTGGACAATCCATGACATCCCTCGCCGTGCTCAAGCGCGACTGGCTTTCCAACCCGCGTGCGGACGTGCTCGCAGGCATCGTCGTGGCACTCGCCCTGATTCCCGAAGCGATCGGTTTTTCGATCATCGCCGGAGTCGATCCTCGAGTCGGGCTCTATGCCTCGGTCGCGATCGCGATCGTCATTTCTTTCACCGGCGGGCGCCCGGGGATGATCTCGGCGGCCACCGCAGCGGTCGCCGTGCTCGTCATCCCGCTCGTTCGCGACCACGGCGTCGACTATCTGTTCGCGGCAACGATCCTGATGGGTATCCTGCAGATCATCGCCGGGCTGGCCCGCCTCGATCTCCTGATGCAGTTCGTCTCGCGGTCGGTGATCACCGGCTTCGTCAATGCCCTCGCCATCCTGATCTTCATGGCGCAACTGCCGCAGCTTACCAATGTCAGCTGGCAAGCCTATGCGATGGTCGCGGCCGGCCTCGCGATCATCTACCTGCTCCCACGCCTCACCAGGGCCGTCCCGTCACCGCTGGTCGCAATCCTGTTGCTGTCGGGGATCTCGAT
>JASLBJ010000219.1 GCA_030146725.1 Sphingomicrobium sp.
CGGCCGACGAGGCCCTGCTGCTCGACCGCGACGATGTTGCTGCGCGGGTCACCGGCCCGTTGCGCATCCGCTCGAACGGACAAGGCGGGACGATCTCGGGCAACCTCCGGCTCGACCGTGGGCGCTTCCTGCTCGGCCGGGCAAGTGCCGCCGCCGCCGTCCCGCAGCTTGCAGTCGAGCATCGCGGGCTCGATCCCGACGCGGTGATCGAGGTCGAGGACCTCAACCCGTGGCGGCTCGACCTCAAGGTCGCGGGCGGCGACCTCCAGGTCCGCGGCCTTGGCATCGACAGCCGCTGGACGACCGATCTCGCCATAAGCGGCTCCGCGAGCGCGCCGCGCTTCACCGGCCGCGCCGACCTCGTCCGCGGCGAATATGAGTTCGCCGGGCGTAATTTCCGGCTCGACCGCGGAATCATCCGTTTCCAAGGCGAGAGCCCGCCCGATCCGCTGCTCGACATCCGCGCGCTTGCCGAAGTGCAGGGCATCGACGCCAGCGTGCGCGTGACCGGCACCGGACTCAAGCCCGAGATCCAGTTCGCCAGCGTGCCCGCACTGCCGCAGGACGAGCTATTGTCGCGCATCCTGTTCGGCACCTCGATCACCAACCTGTCGGCGCCCGAAGCGCTTCAGCTGGCGTCGGCGGTCGCGGCGCTTCAGTCGGGCAGCGGCAGCCTCGATCCGATCAACGCAGTTCGCAGGGCGGTCGGCCTCGACCGGCTGCGCATCGTCCCCGCCGATGTCGCGACCGGTCAGAAAACCGCTTTGTCCGCCGGTAAATATATCGGCCGCAAACTGTTCGTCGAGGTGATCACCGACGGCCAGGGCTATTCCGCGACGCGCGTCGAATATCAGATGACCCGCTGGCTGTCCCTGCTGTCGTCGGTGTCGACCATCGGCCGGTCGAGCGCGAATGTGCGGGTGTCGCGGGATTACTGACGAACCCTCGACGTCACTTGCCCACGAGAGGTTCCATGTGCTGGATGACGGAGGCGGCGAGACCCCGTCGGCACAGGAGTAGACCGCATCATGGAGACCGGCATCATCATCTCGCTCGGTGCGTATTTCGCGGCGATGCTCGGCATTGGCCTCTGGGCCTGGCGCAAGTCGACCAGCGACATCAATGGCTACCTCCTTGGCGGGCGGCAGCTCGGGCCGGCGGTTGCGGCACTGTCGGCCGGGGCCTCGGACATGTCGGGCTGGCTGCTGCTCGGCCTGCCCGGCGCGGCCTATGTCGCGGGGCTGAGCGCCGGCTGGATCGCAATCGGGCTCTTCGCCGGCGCTCTGCTCAATTACCTGATCGTTGCGCCGCGGCTGCGCGTGCACACCGAGCATACCGGCGACTCCATCACCATCCCGCAATTCTTCGAGAACCGGTTCGAGGACCGCAGTCACGCGCTGCGCGTCGTCGCTGCAGTGGTCATCATCCTGTTCTTCACGCTCTACACGTCGGCCGGCATCGTCGCGGGCGGAAAATTGTTCGAAAGCGCTTTCGGGGCCGACTATGCGACCGGCTTGTGGATCACGGCCGGAGTGGTCGTCGCCTACACCTTGTTCGGCGGCTTCCTGGCCGTCAGCGTCACGGACTTCGTCCAGGGCTGCATCATGTTCATCGCTTTGGTGCTGCTGCCGATCGTTGCGCTGTCGCAGGTCGGCGGCGATTTCATCCCGGCGCTCGAGGCAACGAAGCCCGGCGCGTTCGACATCATGCACGACCTGACCGCCATCGCGGTCATCTCCTCGCTCGCCTGGGGCCTCGGTTATTTCGGCCAGCCGCACATCCTCGTGCGCTTCATGGCGGTGCGGTCGGTGCGTGACGTGCCGGCGATGCGCAACATCGGCATGACCTGGATGGGCGTCGCGCTAATCGGCGCGTTGGCGACTGGCCTGACCGGCGCCGCTTATGTCGCGAGCACCGGAACGCCGCTCGAGGATCCGGAGACGATCTTCATCCTGCTTGCCGAACTGCTGTTCGATCCCCTGATCACCGGCTTCCTGCTGGCGGCCCTGCTCGCCGCGATCATGAGCACCATTTCCTCGCAATTGCTGGTCTCGTCCAGCTCGCTTACCGAAGATTTCTATCGCATCTATCTGCGGCAGGAGGCCGCTCAAGGCGAGCTGGTCGCCGTCGGTCGCGCCTGCGTGCTGCTGGTCGCTCTGGTTGCGATCTGGCTTGCTTACGATCCCGAGAACACGATCCTCGGCTTGGTTGCGAATGCCTGGGCCGGGTTTGGCGCCGCCTTCGGTCCGGTGGTGATCCTCTCACTGGTCTGGCCGCGCCTGACTCGCAACGGCGCGCTTGCCGGCATCATCGTCGGCGCGCTGACTGTCCTCGTCTGGATCTACGCGCCTGTGCTCGCGAACGGCGGCGCGCTGAGCTCGATCGTCTACGAGATCGTCCCGGGGTTCGTCCTCGGAGGACTCGCCGCGATGATCGTCAGCCTCGCCGGGCCGCCCCCGTCCGAGAGCGTGCTGCGGACGTTCGAGCAAAGCGAGAAGGAGCGCCGGGACCTGTCGGCACCGCGCGGACGTCCGGCCTGATCGGCCGCGCGATCCGCCGCGAATTGCAGATAGTGCGGGAGGAACGATCCGCCCCTCCCGCACCCCGGACTAGCCTGAGTAATACATGTCGAACTCGACCGGGCTCGGCGTGGTCTCCCAGCGCATCACCTCGTCCCACTTGAGTTCGATATAGCTGTCGATCTGGTCCTTGCTGAACACGTCGCCGCGCAGCAGGAAGGCATGGTCGTTCTGCAGGCTGATCAGCGCCTCGCGAAGTGACCCGCACACGGTCGGCACATTGACCAGCTCCGACGGCGGCAGGTCGTAGAGGTTCTTGTCCATCGGGTCGCCCGGATGGATGCGGTTCTGGATTCCGTCGAGTCCGGCCATCAGCAGCGCCGAATAAGCGAGGTACGGATTGGCCAGCGCGTCGGGGAAGCGGAACTCGACCCGCTTCGACTTCTCGCCCGCGCCATAGGGAATGCGGCACGAGGCCGAGCGGTTGCGGCTCGAGTAAGCCAGCAGCACCGGCGCTTCGAACCCGGGGACAAGCCGCTTGTAGCTGTTCGTCGACGGGTTGGTGAACGCGTTCAAGGCGCGCGCATGCTTGATCACGCCGCCGATGAAATAGAGCGCCATTTCGCTCAGGCCCGCATAGCCATCGCCCGCGAACAAGGGCTTGCCGCCCTTCCACAGCGAGATGTGGGTGTGCATCCCCGATCCATTATCCTGGGCGATCGGCTTGGGCATGAAGGTCGCGGACTTGCCGTAGGCATGCGCGACCATGTGGACGACATACTTATAGATCTGCATCCGGTCGGCGGTTTCGACCAAAGCGCCATAGGTCAGTCCAAGCTCGTGCTGCGCAGCTGCGACTTCATGGTGATGCTTGTCGCACGGCAGGCCCATTTCGAGCATCGTCGAGACCATCTCCCCGCGGATGTCCATCGCGCTGTCGACCGGAGCGACGGGGAAGTATCCGCCCTTGGCGCGTGGGCGGTGGCCCATGTTGCCGCCCTCATATTCGCGCATTGTGTTGGTCGGCAGCTCGATGTCGTCGAGCTTGAAGCCCGACGCATTGTAGCCGTCCTCGAAGCGGACATCGTCGAACATGAAGAACTCGGCTTCGGGCCCGACGAACACGCTGTCGGCGAGGCCGGTCTGCTGCACATAGGCTTCGGCGCGGGTCGCGGTGGAACGCGGGTCACGGGCGTAGAGCTCGCCGGTCGACGGTTCGACCACGTTGCAGAACAGGATCATCATCGGGGTCGCCGAGAATGGATCGACATAGACCGCGTCGAGATCGGGCTTGAGGATCATGTCGCTCTCATTGATCGCCTTCCACCCGGCGATCGACGATCCGTCGAACATGAAGCCGTCGTTGAGCATGTCGTCGTCGATCACGCCCGAGGCCATCGTCAGGTGCTGCCACTTGCCCTTGGGATCGGTGAAACGAAGGTCGACCCACTCGATCTCCTCGTCCTTGATGCGTGAAAGGATCGTACCTGCGTCCGCTGCCATGCTGCTGTCGCTTTCGAGAAAAGATGTGATTCGCCGGCCCCCGGCGCTCCGCCACCGATTCCAGCCAAGCGGCCGGAAGTCAGGGGCAGGGTGAATATTTCACGCCGTGGGCTGCGGGGCGGCACGCGGCTGGTCGGGAACCCGGATCGGCCTTCCCAAAAATTTAACAGTTCAGATCAAGATCACGGCAAATCCCAGGACAAGACTACTTACCAAGAGTGGCAGTATATGAACCACCGGTTCATTCATTTCGCATGCATCCATTTGAGCCTAGGCCAGTTCTATTGAAGAACGTCTGGCACTCGGCCGGTCCAACAAGGATATTTTTGCATGAAACTCTTTGCAACCATTCTGACCGGTTCGGCCGGCCTTGCCGTGGCTCTTGGCGCGGCTGCGCCCGCAGCGGCACAACAGCCCTATGGTGGCTACAACCAGGGCTATCCCCAGGGCGGCAATGTCATCGGCCAGGTGCTTAACCAGGTTCTCGGCGGCGGCCGCTACGGCGCCTACGGCCAGGGCAATGACCGCGTCGGGGTCGACCAGTGCGCCCGTGCAGTCGAAGCGCGGGTCAGCCGCAATGCCCAGAGCAACGCCTATGGCGCCTACGGCCAGCGTCCCAATGCCTACGGCTACAACACGGCCTCTTCGGCACGCGTCGTCGGCATCACCAACGTCCAACGCAGTCAGAACGGCAACCTTCGCGTGCACGGCCTGATCTCCTCGGGCGCCTATGCCCAGGGCGCCTACGGTGCGTACGGCCAGCAGGGTTACGGCCAGCAGGGCGCCTACGGCCAGCAGGGTTACGGCCAGCAGGGTTATGGCCAACAGGGTTATGGCCAGCAGGGCTATGGCAACAACGCGCAGATGGCCGACCTGCGGTTCAACTGCCGGGTCGATCGCCGCGGCTATGTCAGCGACATCAGGATCACCCGCAACAACCAGGCGTATCGCGGCTACTAAGCCGGGCCAGAGGCCAAACAGGCCAGGGTAACGACTGGAACAGCAGCGCGCGGCCGGCAACGGTCGCGCGTTTCTGCGTACAGCCGTTGCGGACAAGCAGCAGCATCAGCGAACGGCGCCGTCACCGGGATACGGGAGCAGTGTCCGAACCCGCCCCTCTGCTCGTTGCGACATCGGAGACGGCGGTATCCGCGGCCTGCCACGCAAGCACCGCGACGATGACCGCCACCAGCAGCAGCGCCGCCACGATCAGTTGGCAGCCCCTGCGATTGTCTTTCTCCAGGTCGGTTTCGGGCTCCATGTCCATTGCCTTGCCGTGAGGTCGAGCGCCTGTAACGGGCGGGTGCGGCCCCGGGTTCGTTCCGCAAACTTTTCGGCCGGTCGAAACCTCCAGCCGCCGATCCCGGCGCCGTTCCTGGTGCCTGCAGGACCCTAGAACGCGCGGCGCTGCGCGGCGATCAGCATCCGCAGCAGCATCGCCACCGGCCGCGGAACGCCGACTTTGCCCTCGAGCCACAGGCTGACCGCCGAGCGGCTGACCCCGATCGCCGCGGCAAGCTCGTTCTGGGTTCGATAGCCGAGCGTCCGCATCGCCGTGCGCAGCTCGTCGGGCGCCATCGACGCGAGCATTTCGGCGTTCTGGTTCGGTTCGGTCATCGCAACGATCGCCGGCTGGTCAGCGTCAAATCGCGTCCGAACCGCGGTCGCCGGTACGGATCCGGATTGCCTGGTCGATATCGGACACGAAAATCTTGCCGTCGCCGATCCGCCCGGTGCGCGCTGCGCCTTCGATCGCCTCGATCACATTCTCGACCATCGCATCGTCGACCACGATCTCGATTTTCACCTTGGGCAGGAAGTCGATCACATATTCGGCCCCACGATAGAGCTCGGTGTGCCCTTTCTGGCGGCCGAAGCCCTTCACTTCGGTGACGGTGATGCCCGACACGCCGACTTCGTGAAGCGCGTCCTTCACGTCGTCGAGCTTGAACGGCTTGATCACGGCTTCGATCTTCTTCACTTCATGCCTCGGCTGCTGCTTGCCCTCCCATGCCTAATCGCCGCCGCATTTGGAAGGCAGTCAAGGATCCATGAAAGCGATCATCCTTTCGGCCGGGCAGGGCTCCCGCCTCGGCCAGCTGACCTCCGACCGGCCGAAATGCCTGATCGACTTCGCCGGGCGGACTTTGCTCGACCGGCAGCTCGACACGCTTGCCGCCAATGGCATTACGGAGGCGGTGGTCGTCACCGGCTTCCACGATGAGCTGGTCGAGGCGGCAATCGCCCGCCGCGCCGGGGGCCCCCGCGTCCGGACGGTCTTCAATCCCTTTTACAAGGTTGCCGACAATCTCGGCTCTTTGTTCGTGGCCCGTGAGGAGCTGACCGGCGACTGCCTGGTGTGGAACGGCGATACCTTGGTTTCCGACGAGCTGATGAGCCAGGTGCTCGCCAATTCCCGACCCGGGATCTGCGTCACCATCGACCGCAAGGACGGCTATGACGACGACGACATGAAGGTCGTCACCGACGCCGAAGGGCGGCTGCACGCAATCGGCAAGCGGCTGCCGATGGGCAATGTCAACGCCGAGTCGATCGGCCTGCTCGCCTTCCGTGGCGATGGCGCGGCGCGCTTCCGCACCGCGATCGAACGCGCGATCCGCACGCCCGAGGGCACCACCATCTGGTATCTTCGGGTGATCCATCACATCGCGCAGGACAGCGACGTGTGGACGCTCGACATTGCCGGCGAGGAATGGGGCGAGGTCGACTTTCCGCCCGATGTCGAAAGCGCGCACCGGCTGGCTGCCCGTTGGGACCAGGAGAAGCGAGCGGCCGCCTAGCGATCCTGCCGCGCGCGGTACAGCTATTCAGGCGTAAGGCGGCTTGTGCAGGCCCGCCGGGCTCACGGTAAACACTTCGCACCCGTCCTCGGTGATCCCGATCGAATGCTCGAACTGGGCCGACAGCGAACGGTCGCGGGTGACCGCGGTCCAGCCGTCGTCGAGCAGCTTTACGTCGGCTCGGCCGCTGTTGATCATCGGCTCGATGGTGAAGAACATGCCGGGCTTGAGCTCGGGCCCGGTACCCGGGCGTCCGGCATGGACGACTTCGGGACTGTCGTGGAACAGCCGCCCGAGCCCATGGCCGCAGAAATCGCGCACCACGCTGAAGCGGTGCGATTCGGCATGACGCTGGATGGCGTTGCTGATGTCGCCGAGCCGGTTGCCCGGCCGCGCCTGCTCGATCCCGAGCATCAGGCACTCGTAGGTCACCTCGACCAGCCGCCGGGCCTTGAGCGGAACCTCGCCAACCAGGTACATGCGGCTTGAATCGCCGTGCCAGCCGTCCAGGATCGGAGTGACGTCGATGTTGACGACATCACCGTCCTTCAGCGCCTTGTCGCCCGGAATGCCATGGCACACGACATGGTTGATCGAGGTGCAACAGCTCTTGGTGTAGCCGCGATAGCCGAGCGTTGCCGGGATCGCTCCGGCACCGAGCATGTGGTCCGTGACCAACCGGTCGATTTCCCCGGTGGTGACCCCCGGAACCACATGCGGTGCGATTGCGTCGAGGATTTCCGCCGCCAGCCGACCTGCAGCGCGCATTCCGGCGAAGCCTTCAGGCCCATGAAGCTTGATTACCCCGTTGCGGGCCTCGGCCCGATCGTCGGCAGCGACAGTGATATATTGAGTCATCGGGTCCAAATAGGCAGTTGGGACGCGAAAGTCACCGGAGGCGAGGCGTGGAAACCGACAACAGGACCTGGACTGCCGCCCTCGTGGTCATCGGCGACGAGATCCTCTCGGGCCGCACGCAGGACAAGAACATCGCCCAGCTCGCCATGTGGCTCAACGACCAGGGGATCCGCCTTGCCGAAGTGCGCGTGGTGCCCGACGATCAGCGTGCCATCGCCGCGGCCGTGAACGCGCTCAGGGCCGCCAACGACTATCTGTTCACCACCGGCGGGATCGGCCCGACCCACGACGACATCACCATCGATGCGATCGCCGCCGCGTTCGGCGTCCCGGTGATCGTCCATCCCGAAGCCCGCGCGGTCCTCGAGCGCTTCTACGCCACCCGCGGCGGGGTCAACGAAGCGCGGCTGCGCATGGCTCGGGTCCCCGACGGCGCCGAACTGATTGCCAACCCGACCTCGGGGGCGCCGGGCGTCCGCATGGGCAATGTATACATCCTGGCAGGTGTCCCGAGCATCGCGGCGGCAATGCTCCAGGCAATGTCGGGCACGCTCGAAGGCGGCCGGCCGGTAGTCTCGGTATCGGTCGGCGCCTTCGCCCCTGAAAGCGAAGTCGCCGAGCTGCTGCAAGCCACCGAAGCGGCCTACCGAGGCGTTGCAATCGGCAGCTATCCGTTCACCAAGGAAGGCCGCTTCGGCGCCAATTTCGTCATTCGTTCCGAGGACCAGGAGCTTGCCGACCGCTGCGCCGCGGCGCTTGTACAAGGGCTCAAGGAAGCCGGCTATGTGCCTGTGACGGGTGGGATCTAGACTGCAGCCCGGCGAGCTTCGGGGCCTTCGATTCGCCATGCCCAGCCTGGGGCACGTCGCCCCTCCGCTTCGCTCGGGCGCTACGCCCCGCCTGCGGCGCGCGCTCCAAATGAGCCATGCCCCCGGCATGGCTCGTTTGGAGCGGGTAGCGGGAATCGAACCCGCGCGTTCAGCTTGGGAAGCTGACAGGCTACCATTACATCATACCCGCATCTCAATAGCTTAGCTGATGATCGTCCGGGCGGTTCTAGACCCGCTTTACAGCTCTGCCGTTGTGAGGCGTCGGCCGATTGCCACGATGACGGCACCATCGTCAACACATCGTGCCGATCCCGGTGACATGCCGGGCGGCCACCAATGGCACCCCGACGTGCTATCGCAGCGGAATGCCGGCGACCTCGAGGTCCTCCGGCTCGTCGACATCGCGCAGGGTCTCGCCAATTTGCAGCGACCAGCCAAGCGCTCGCACCCGCGCAATCGTCTCTCCGGCGACCGTCGATGTGCTCCACGCGATACCGCTGAACAGCGAGGCATCGAAGCGGGCCAGCCCGAGCAGCGCGTAGCCGCCGTCGTGCGCGGGGTGGATGACCGCATCGTTGGTGTCGAGCCGCTCGGCGGCGGCGCGCAAGCGCCGCGCATCGAGCGCCGGGCAATCGCTGCCGATCAGCAACACCCGCTCGCCCGCCGACAGGACGCGCGACGCCGCGCGGGCGAGGCGCTCGCCCAGATCGCCCGGCCCCTGGTCCGTCATCTGCACCCCCGCGGGGCGAAACCCGTTCCAGTCCGCCGAGCCGGGCGGCGGCGTGGCACACAGCTCGGGCTCTCCCAGCCCCGCCGCCACCGCTGCCGCCGCGGTGTCGGCCAGCATGCGCGCAGCAAGCCGCGCTGCACCAGCCTGGCCCAGCACGGGGATCAGCCGCGTTTTCACCCGGCCAGGCACGGGCGCCTTGGCAAGGATCACGATCCGGGTCGCCGTCATCAGCCCCGCCGCCATCAGCCTCGCCGCCAGCCGTGGAAGCGCTCGACCCAGCGCAGCAGCGCCTCGGGCTTGTTGGCCTTCTTCCACTCGCCGGCCGCATATTTGTTGGCCTCCGCCATCGTCGGATAGGCATGGATCGTCCCCAGGATCTTGTTGAGGCCAAGCCCGTGCTTCATCGCCAGCACATATTCCGCAAGCAACTCGCCCGCACTCGCCGCAACGATCGTCACTCCGAGCACCCGGTCCTCGCCCGGCGCCACGAGCAGCTTCACGAACCCGCTGTTCGCGCCTTCGGTCACCGCCCGGTCGAGATGGCCAAGGTCGTAGCGGACGATCTCGTAAGCCACGCCCTCGGCCTTGGCGGTTTCCTCGGTGTGACCAACATGCGCGACTTCCGGGTCGGTGAAGGTGGTCCACGGCACGATCCCGTAGTCGGCGCGGAAAGTCCGGAACGTCCCGAACAGCGCATTCACTGCAGCAAACCACGCCTGGTGCGCGGCGAAATGCGTGAACTGGTACGGCCCCGCCACGTCGCCGCAGGCCAGGATATTCGGGTACAGCGTCTGCAGCGTGTCGCCGACGACGACTCTATTGTCGGTCTCGACCCCGAGC
>JASLBJ010000241.1 GCA_030146725.1 Sphingomicrobium sp.
GTCGACTTCGCGCCGCTCGACAGTCTCGAGGACCAGATCCTTGTCGAGCTTCGGCGAAGTTTTCGCCGGGTGTCGGTCGAGCGGCTGGTGTCGGGACGGGGGCTGTTCAACATCTATGAGGCGCTCGGCGCAATCGAGAACCGGCCGCTGGTGATCCGCGACGACAAGGCGCTGTGGGCCGCGGCGCTTGCGGGAACCGACAGCCTCGCGGCCGCTGCGCTCGACCGGCTGTGCCTCAGCCTTGGCGCTTATGCCGGCGACATGGCGCTCGCGCAGGGTGCAAGCGCGGTGGTGATCGGCGGCGGGATCGGGTTGCGGCTTGCAGCGCATCTGCCGCGCTCGGGATTTCGCGACCGCTTCATCGCCAAGGGCCGGTTCGAGCGGCGAATGGACGAGTTGCCGGTCAAGCTCATCACCCATCCGCAGCCGGGCCTGTTCGGCGCCGCTGCAGCCTTCGCCAGGGAGCATTCATGACCATCGACCAGATGATGCGCAGCGCACCCGTTGTCCCGGTGCTGGTGCTCGACGGATCGATCGATCCGAAGGCGCTGGCCGAGACATTCGTCGAAGCGGGGTTGCCGGTGATCGAGGTTACACTGCGAACACCATCTGCGCTCGATGCGATCCGGGCGATGGCGACGGTGCCCGGAGCGATCGTCGGAGCCGGAACGGTGCTCGATGCGGACACGCTCGAGCGAGCGGTCGAGGCGGGGAGCAGCTTCGTTGTTGCTCCCGGTCTGACCGAGCCGCTGGCCGCGGCTGCCCGGCGCAGCGGCGTGGCTTTCCTGCCCGGCGCGACCACCCCGAGCGAGATCATGCGCGGGCTCGATCTGGGGCTCGACCGGTTCAAATTCTTCCCGGCGGTCGCGTCCGGTGGCATTCCCTCGATCAAGGCGCTTGCCGGACCGTTTGCGCAGGTTCGTTTCTGCCCGACCGGCGGAATCACGCCTGACAGTGCGGGCGACTGGCTTGCCGAGGAGGCCGTGCTGTGCGTCGGCGGCACCTGGCTGGTGCGGCCGGGCGAGACCGACCTTGCCACAATTGCTGAGCGCAGCCGGGCAGCAGCGGCGTTGCGCGACAAGTGAGCAAAGCTGTTCTAGGCTAGCGGAAGCCCGGGTGGAGTAGCTGCGTGAACGACGAGAACACAAAAGCGGGTCGCCCGCTCCAGACCCGCATCCTGCTCCTCCTGCTGCTCGCTTACATCTTCAACTTCCTCGACCGCCAGATCGTCGGAATCCTCAAGATCCCGATCAAGGCCGAGCTCGGCCTGACCGACACGCAGCTTGGGCTGATGGGCGGGATTGCCTTTGCCAGCGTCTATTCGACGCTCGCAATCCCGATCGCCCGCTATGCCGATCGTACCGGACGAGCGCGCGTCATCGGCATCTCGGTTGCCGTGTGGAGCCTGTTCACCGCGATTTGCGGGCTGGCGGGCAATTTCGTCCAGCTGTTCCTCGCCCGCATGGGGGTCGGAGTCGGCGAGGCCGGCGGAGTGGCGCCAAGCTATGCGCTGATAGCGCAGCATTTCGAGCCCAAGCGGCGGGCCCGGGCACTCGCCATCTTCAGCCTGGGAATCCCGATCGGTTCGGCGCTCGGCCTGTTCTTCGGCGGGTGGATCGCCGAAGCGATCAACTGGCGCACCGCCTTCGTCGTGATCGGGATCGCCGGCTTGCCGGTTGCCTGGCTGATCGCAACCAGGATTCCCGATGCACCGAACGCCCAGACGATCGCTGCAGCGGCCGATGGTCCGGGCTTCAAGGAGACGATCCGCGATCTCGCGCGCAAGCCGAGCTTCTGGCTGCTGTCGTTCGGCGCCGCGTTCGGGTCGGTCGGCGGCTACGGCCTCGGCTTCTGGCTGCCGTCGTATTTCAGCGAAGCGCTCGGCCTGTCGCTTGGCACCATCGGCACCTATTTCGGGTCGATCGTGCTGGTCGGCGGAATGGCCGGCATCTTCCTTGGCGGAGCCATTGCCGACCGGCTCGGAGCGGCTAGCCCGCGCGCCTATGCACTCACTCCGGCGATCGCGTTCCTGCTCACCGCCCCGGCCTATGCGGCGGCGATGTCGAGCCAGTCCGGGGTTGCCGCATGGCTGCTGTTCGCGCTCGCTTACGCGCTGTCGCTCGCCTGGCTCGGACCGATCATCACCGCCGTCCAGAACCTGGTCGAGCCGGCTCGGCGGGCGACGGCGTCGGCGTCCTTCCTGCTGATCAACAACCTCATCGGGATCGGCTTCGGCACCTTCATCTTCGGCTTCATGGGCGACCTGCTGAGGCCCGCTTATGGCGACCAGGCGATGCGCTACTCGATCCTCTACGGGCTCGGCTTCTACGCGATCGCGGCGCTCCTGTGCCTCCTCGCCGCAAGCCGCCTGCCGCGCGACTCGGCCGCAGGACGCGCTGCCGAAGCGGCCTAGCGGATTCCTCTGCGGATGGGTCGCAAGCCGCTTTCCGGCGGCATGCGCACGCGCATCTTCTTGTTGGCGAAGTCGATCGAGACACGCTCGAAGGCGCGCATTGCGTTCATTCCGAGCAGCAGCGCCGGACGGCGGTTGAGGTCGAGCTGGTCGAAGGTATGCGCGTCGGCGAACACGATCGCCATTTTCTCGAGCGCAACCTCACCGATCTTCAGCTGCTCGACCACGGTATACTCTCCGGCGAGCGACTGGCCGGTGACCGATTGCAGGACGGTCGGGTCCGCTGCACGCAGCATCCCCCGGCGGCTCAACCGGCGGCGCAGGGCGCTGTTGCCGACGGTGATCTCCGAACCGGTATCGATGACGACGTCGATCAGCTGGTCGTCGATGCGGGCGTGAGTCAGCAGCAGGCGCCCGTTTCTCAGCCGCCCGTTGACCACGATCGCACCGCGATCGTCCGGTGCCGTCTTCCGGCTCGAAGGCACGATTGCCATCGTTCGGGCCTTGAAGTCGAACACCACGCGCTGCGACCGCAGCGAGTCGGAGCCCAGGATGCCGTCGGCGCCCATGTTGCCAGCATCGAGCAAGGCCGCATCGACATCGTGGACGACCTTCTGCTGGAGCTCGATCCGGGGCACGTTGGCGGTCTGGACCAGGGCCACGCCGCTGATCGAATGAAGCCGTGCCGAGGGACCGCTGGCAAGCTGAAGGCGCGTGGCAAGCTGGTGCGAGATCGCCGAGCGGTCGGCGCCGGTGTCGACCATGAAGCGGTAAGGGCCGCTCCCACCGAGGTGCACCGGCACCGTCATGCGCTGGTTCGGATCGGTCTTGAACCGCACTTCATCGGCGGTCGAAGCGGCCTCGGCGTCAGGCTGCGTGACCGCTTCGAGGATGGTGATCTTCTGCGCGGTGCCCGTCGCGCCAAGCGCGAGCGCGAGACTGCCTGCAAGTGCCGCCACGATCCGCATGGCCGCATGGTACGCCAAGGCGCGGCAGGCGGCAATCGCGGCGCCTGACGGACACGCTCGGACCAGGTTCGCGCCAGATCGGGGCGAGTTCAACCAGTTGGTAAGGGATGGACCGGTAAGCCAGGATCGTGGGGCAGGTCGAGCGGGGCTCGACCACAGGTCCAGCGGCCGTGCGGCCGATGGCGGGGTGGATGCATGAAACAGGTGGATGCGTGAAACAGACGCCGATCGAAACGACGCTCTACTCGCTCAGCGACCTCCCGCCCGCGCCCGACCTGCGGTCCGAGGATGGCGAGCGGCAGGACCGGGGCAAGCGGCGCGGCGGCAGACAGCGAAGAGGCGTGGGCGAGCGCGGACAGGGTGGCGAGCGCGGACCGGATAGCGAGCGGGGACAGGATAGCGAGCGTCGGGGCGGGGGCGAGCGCCAGCTGACCCTGTTTCGGGTCGGCGCGCTGACCGTCCGTGGTGGGCGCGAGCTGTGCCTGATCAAGAATGTTTCAGCGGGCGGAATGCTGATCCGGGCCTATTGCGCGATCGACCCTGGCGAGCGCCTGTCGGTCGAGCTCAAATGCGGTGAGCAGGTCAGCGGCACCGGTTGCTGGGTCGACGGCAATCTTATCGGGATCACGTTCGACCAGCCGGTCGATGTGGTCGAACTGCTTGCGACATCGATGGGCGGGCCACGTCCGCGCATGCCGCGGGTCGAAGTCGATTGCGGCGTCTTTGTGCGCGAGGGGGCCGCGACTCGTCGGGCGACTGCGCGCGACATCTCGCAAGGGGGTGTAAAGCTTGCGACCGCACGGCCGCTGACGTTCGGCGGCGAGGTCGTAGTGATGCTTCCGGGGCTCGGGCCGCGGCCGGGGCTAGTCTGCTGGGAAGAGGCTGGTCAGTACGGGATCGCCTTCAATCGCGTGCTTCCGCTTGGCGAGCTGGTCGCCTGGCTTCACAGCCAGCGCGACCGGATGCGGGCCGGGAGCTTAGGCGAGGCGGGAGCTGAGGCGGAGAGCTGAGGCGGCTCGGGAGCTGGGTCGGGCCGGCCAGCCCGCTACCGATCGAACGGTGGTGGCTGACGGTACCCGTTACTGGCAAACCTGCCATTCCGATCGGTAACTCGTCAGTCGAGCAATTTTGTCCCCCAGCTTGCGGCAAGCGCCTTTTCGGCCGGTGATGGCGGGGGACTTGTCAGCCCTGGGCGACGGTAGGCGGGAACACGAGGCGGACGCGGTCTGGGAATGTTGCGCAACACCACTCTCGGTTCGAGCGGCAGGAGAAAGGCGAGCCCGGCGTTGCTCCCGTCGACCCAGGCGATCCGCCCAAGCACGCGCAGATCGTTGCGGCAGAAGGTGACTTCGCTGCCCTCGGGCGGGAGGCCTGCCCCGACGATCAGCGCGCCCTGCTCCGACAGGTTGCGAAGCTTGACGGGGATCGTGCCGGCGGTGGTCTCGACCGAGGCCGCGAGGAGCACGTTCGAGCGCCTCGAGCGCCGGTCCTGGGGGCTGCTGCTGTGGTCCATGTGGAGGTGGGTAGCAGCGCTTTGGTAAAGCGGGGTTAACGCGGGCGCGGGGCGCGGCGGAACAGCAACATGAGATTGTTGGCGGGCATCGGGCGGGTCTCGACGGGCGTCAGACCGCGGATTTCGGCCTCGCGGACGAAATCCTCGACCCGCCGCAGCCCCCAGCTGGCGTTGCGGTCGCGAAGGTCTGCGTCAAAGGCCAGGTTGGACGGCGCGGTCTCGATCCCGTGCACCAGCCACGGGCCGTAGAGGATCAGCGGCGCGCCCTCCCCCAGCAGCCGTGCTGCGCCATCGAGCAGGCCGAGGGCTGCCCGCCATGGGCTGATGTGGACCATGTTGATGCTGAGCAGCGCATCGGCACCGTCGATCGGCCAGTCGGGTGAGGCTGCGTCGATGGCAAGCGGAGGGCGAAGGTTGGGGAGGTCTGCGTCGGAGCGATAGGCGGCGGTCGAGGCGAGCGCCTCGGGGTCGGCGTCGCTCGGCTGCCAGTCGAGATTGGGAAATCGGCGGGCGAAGTGCACGGCATGTTCGCCGGTGCCGCTGGCCACTTCGAGCACCAGGCCGCGCCTGGGGAGCCAGTCGGCGAGCACGTCCGCGATCGGATCGCGGTTGCGCTGGACTGCCGGAGCGACGCGGCGGCCGCTCATTCCAGCATCACCGATCGCCGACTTCGTTCGGGGTCGGGAGGTCGGAAGCAGCCGGAACCAGGTTGCGGTAGCTGAGCACCGGCCGACGCGCGGCAAGCGTCTCGTCGAGGCGGCGGCGGGGGGCGTGGACGGGTGCGTCCTTGAGGCTCTGGTCCCCTGCCCGCGCACGCTCCGCGATCGAGCGCAGGGCCGCGATGAACTGGTCGAGGCCGGCCTTGGATTCGGTTTCGGTCGGTTCGACCAGCATTGCGCCGTGGACGACCAGCGGGAAGTACATCGTCATCGGGTGGAAGCCCTCGTCGATCAGGCCCTTGGCGAGATCGATCGTCGACAGGTCGCCGGTGAAGCCTTTGTCCGAGAAGATCGCCTCATGCATGCACGGGCCGCTTGCGGCGAACGGAGCGTCGAGCACGTCCTCGAGGCTGCGCAGGATGTAGTTGGC
>JASLBJ010000043.1 GCA_030146725.1 Sphingomicrobium sp.
AGGAGCCGTGGATGCCCGGAGTCAGCATCGTTGCCGCGGGGACTGCGGTCAGCGCCTCGGCGCCGGCGGCAAGGAAGCGGTCGAGTCCGGGACCTTCGAGCGCGATGACCAGGCCCGGGTTGGTGCAGAACTGCCCTGCCCCCATCGTCAGCGAGCCGACGAAATCCTTGGCCAGTGCCTCGGCGCGGTCCTCGAGTGCGGACGGAAACAGCACGACCGGGTTGATGCTGCTCATTTCGGCATAAACGGGGATCGGCACCGGACGGGCGGCGGCGATCTTCATCAGTGCAAGCCCGCCGCCGCGCGAGCCGGTGAAGCCGACGGCCTTGATCCGGGGGTCGGCGACGAGCGCCGAGCCAAGCTCGTACGACTGGCCGTTGAGAAGCGAGAACGTGCCGGCCGGAAAGCCGCACCTGGCGACTGCCGCGGCGATCGCATTGCCGACCAGTTCCGAGGTTCCGGGATGCGCCGGGTGGCCCTTGAAGACGACCGGGCAGCCGGCGGCGAGCGCGGCCGCCGTATCCCCTCCGGCGACCGAGAAGGCGAGCGGGAAGTTGCTTGCACCGAACACGGCGACCGGCCCGAGCGGCACCATGCGCATGCGCAGGTCCGGGCGCGGCGCCGGCGTGCGATCGGGCAGTGCCGGGTCTATTCGAAGGCGCATCCAGGCGCCCGCACGAAGCTCGGTTGCGAACAGCTTCAGCTGGCCGGCGGTGCGGCCGCGCTCACCGGTCAGGCGCGCCAGCGGGAGCCCCGACTCGAGGTTCGCGCGCTCGAGCAGCGGATCACCGACGTCGAGAATGGCCTGGGCAATTGCGTCGAGCAGGTCGGCGCGCCGATTGTGGTCGATGGTGCGCATGACATGGAACGCCTCGTGCGCGGCGGCGCAGGCACGTTCGATCTCGGCCTGGCCGGCGGAGGCGAAGCTGGTCGGAAGCGATTCGCCGGTTGCCGGATTGATTGCTTCGAAAGGCTCGCCGCCACTTACGCGCTCACCGGCAATCAGCAATTCACCCGTCAACATGCTCGTCTCCTGACTGTCATTTAGAAAGTCGGCACGGGTTGGACCCGAGCGACCTCGCCCGCTTTAACCCCCAACGGCGGGGTTTGGCACCGTCGGCAATAGGGAGAGCAACGAAGCCCCTCGCACAGCTACTTGCGTGGGCGCGCTGGAGGGCGACTCAGGACAGGTTTGCGGGACTTTAGGGCGACGGACAGAGCGGGTGCCCTGCCCTTACCACCAGGTCGCATAGAGGGCGATGAGGATCAGGATGACTCCGACCGCGCCCATGTTGAAGCTGGTCGGGGTCCGGTAGCTGACGCCTTCCATGGTGATCAGGTTGGATTCGCGCGGTGCGGGGCGAATGAGCGAGATGATCACTGCCAGGGCCAATGCGGCGAAGAACACCAGGGCCATCCGGTCCATGAACGGCAGGTCGGGCCAGAACTCGCGCACGAGGTAGGACAGCAGCACCGACGACACGCCCGCGGCAATCGCGCCGGCTTCGGTTGCGCGGCGCCAGAACAGGCCGAGCAGGAACATCACGACGATGCCCGGCGTGAAGAAGCCGGTGAACTCCTGGATGAACTGGAAGCCCTGCTCGAAGCTTCCAAGCAGGGGGCGGGTGACGATGATCGCGATCGCCGTCGCGACAAAGGCGCTGATCCGGCCGACCCGCACCAGCTCGCGCTCGCGGCCGGCCTGGGCGGGAGCCGTCTCGTCGACTTCCGGTTTGGCGATATCGCCTTCCTGCACGGCGGCGGCGGGATCGCGCTTGAACTTGGCATAGAGGTCGAGGGTGAAGATGGTGGCGACCGAGTTGATCTTCGACGCGGTCGAGGCGACGATCGCCGCGACCAGCGCCGAGAAGACGAGGCCAAGGATCCCGGGCGGCAGATAGCGGAGCATGGTCGGATAGGCCTGGTCGGGTTTCTCGAGGCCAGGCGCGAGCATCACGGCGGCGATCCCGGGAAGCACGACGATCACCGGCATCAGCAGTTTGAGATAAGCAGCGAACAGCACACCCTTCTGCGCTTCGGCGAGGCTCTTGGCGGCCAGCGCGCGCTGGATGATGTACTGGTTGAAGCCCCAATAGCTGATGTTGGCGATCCACATCCCGCCGATCAGCACCGACAGGCCGGGCAACTCCTTGTAGTGCGGGCTGTCGGGCGAGAGGATCATGTCGAAATGTTCGGGCAGGCGCTGAGTCAGCGTCGCGAAGCCGCCGAGAATTCCAGCCTCCCCGCCAAGCTCGTTAAGCGTGATCCCGGTGACCAGCAGGCCACCGAGCACCAGCAGGGTCACCTGGACGATGTCGGTCAGCGCGACCGCCTTCAGCCCGCCGAACAATTGGTAGAGCAAGGCGAACGAGCCGAGCGCGACGATCGCGACGTCCTGGTCGACCCCGGCGACGCGGTTGACCGCGATCGAGCCGAGCCACATGATCGAGGTCAGGTTCACGAACACGTAGAGCGCGAGCCAGAACACCGCCATCAGCGTGCGGATACCGGGGCCGAAGCGCTGCTCGAGGAACTGCGGCATGGTGTAGATGCCGTTCTTGAGGAAGATCGGCAGGAAGAACTTGCCGACGATCAGCAGCGTCAGTGCCGCCATCCACTCGTAGGACGCGATCGCGAGGCCGATGACGTAGCCCGAGCCCGACATTCCGACGATCTGTTCGGCCGAGATGTTGGCCGCGATCAGCGACGCGCCGATCGCCCACCATGGCAACGAGCGCGAGGCGAGGAAATAGTCGGACGTGTCCTTGGTGTGCCCGGCCTTCTCGCGGCTGACATATTGGGCAAGCGCGAAGATGCCGATGGCGTAGGCGACGACGACGACGATATCGATGGTCTGAAGCTGCACTTTGAAGGTCCCCAACCCTGCCCCGCTGAAGAGTGCAACGTCATGGCAACCGCGTCAAACCTGATAATTGCACGGTAATATGGGCGTTTGTGCGCCTAGGCCGTGGCCGCGGTGGCTATGCTCAGGTCGTTGCCGCCGACCTGCCTGTCGCTTCGCAGCCGGAGGATGATCGACCGGGCAGTCCTGGTCGAGGCGCGAACGCGCTCCACTTGATCGTCGAAGGGCAAATTGCTCGAACAGCAGGCATCGAGGTCGCGGCACAAGGCTGCGACTTCCTCGAAACCAAGCAGGCCCGCCTGGCTGACCAGCTTGTGTGCGAGAGATCCGGTCTGGACGGCATCGAGCAGCTCGCCGGTGAGGGCATCCAACTGGGTCTCGAACGTCGTGAGGTGGGCCTGCAGCCGCTCCGGGGTCAGCAACGCCGCGGTCGACTCGAACGTGGCTTCGTCGAACGGCGCCGCCGCCACGGCAGCGGGAAGCGGTGGCTCGGCGTGCGCGGATGCGGTCATCTGCCGAGCGATCGCCGCAAAAAGATCGGCCCGGTTGATCGGCTTGCCGACATGATCGTTCATACCGGCGGCAAGGAATGTCTGCACCTGATCAGCGAGCACGTTGGCGCTCATCGCGATGATCGGAACCGTCCGCGCCTTGCCCGCTAACAGCCGGATCAGCCTGGTTGCCGTGACTCCGTCCATGCGCGGCATCTGGATGTCCATCAGGATCAGATCGTAACTTTGCTGCTGGACCGCAGCCACGGCTTCATGGCCGTCGTTGGCGATGTCGACGATGTGGCCGGCCTTGGTCAGGATGGTCGTTGCAAGCTCCTGATTGATCGGCAGGTCCTCGACCAGGAGGATGCGCGCGCAGCTGCGGTCCGACAGCGCCGCAGTCTCCCCGCCGCGTTCCGGAATGCTGGTGGTGGCCGGCAGATCGGCGGTGAACCAGAACTCCGATCCGCCCTCGAGCCGCCGGTAGCCGATGCTGCCGCCCATCAGGTTCGTCAGGCTCTTGCAGATTGCGAGACCAAGACCGGTTCCGCCATATTCGCGGCTGACCGACGAGTCCGCCTGGGAGAATTGCTGGAACAAGCGGCCTTGCTTGTCCGCGGAAACCCCGGGACCGGTGTCCTCGACCGTGAACCTGACGGTCCGGCGCCCTTGGGCACAACGTTGCACGGACAGGGTCACCGAGCCGTGGGCGGTGAACTTGACGGCATTGCTCAGCAGATTGAGGATGACCTGGCGAAGTCGGGCCGCGTCGCCGAGCACATAGCCCTGCAGGCCATCCTCGGCGACCAGGCGCAGCGTGAGGCCTTTCGCCTCCGCCGTTCCGCTGATGATCGACATGGTGTCGTCGATCAGTTTCTCGAGTTCGAACGGTCGCGGGTCGAGTTCGACCTTGCCCGCCTCCATCTTCGAGAAATCGAGGATGTCGTTGACAACGGTCAGCAGCACTCCGCCGGAGGTCTTCACCAGCTCGAGCTGTCGTTTGGCTGCGGGCGCCAGTGTGTCGTCGTCGAGGATCAGGTCGGTGAAGCCGATGATCGAATTCAACGGAGTGCGGATCTCATGGCTCATGTTCGCCAGGAACGCGGCCTTGGACGCCGTCGCTTCCTCTGCCTGCTGGCGCGACAATTCGAGTTCGGTAACGTCGACGAACACGCCGAACAGCGACACGATCGTTCCCGCCGCATCGGCTTCGGCCTTGCCGTGCGAGCGGATGTAGCGAATTTCGCCGTCGGCATGGATGATGCGCCGGTGTCCGTCCCATCCTACACCCCGTTCGGCGGCGTCGCGCAAGCAGTGGCGGTGAACCTGGGCGTCATCGGGATGATGCAGGCCGAGCGCGACATCGGTTGTCAGCTGCGCGTCGGCGGTCAGGCCGCAGATGGTGCGGAACTCGGCTGAACCGACCATGCTGTTCGTCTGCAGGTCGAGGCGCCAGTGCCCGACTCGCCCCATCTGTTCGGCCAGACGATACTGCGCTTCGCTGCGCTTGATCGACAGCTCGCGCCGGCGGCGGAGGAGATCGGACCGGTGGAGAGCGAGGATGCTGCTCATCAACAGTGCGAAGGTGACCAGGACGTTGGCGAACACCTGCAGCGCGACGCCCTGCTCGGTCCCGTAATAGCCCAGTTTCTCGCCGAACAGCCGCAGCACGCCGACCAGCACCGGCACCAGCACGACCAGCGGGAGCACGACCCGCGACAACTGCCCGGCCGGGCCGTTATCGCCGATGACGCGCATCAGGCCGGTGTTGGGATTGGCGCTCATCGTTCCGATCGCAAGGAACATCATCCCGATCGCGGTGTGCAGCGCCATCGGGTTGAACGTGTTCACCCCGTAGAGCATCGCCAGATCGAGCACGTAGCCGATCAGCGCGAACAAGGTGATCGCGAGGACCAGCAGTGCGAGGCCTTGCGAGGCAAGACGGGCGCGGGAGGAGCGGGCATGACCGAGGCCGATCGCCGCGCCGATGACCACCAGCGCCACCGCCGTGTTCGGCGCCATCCGGTTGGGCGGCACGCCGATGGCATGGTCGAGCCGGTCGGCGAACAGCAGTTGATCGATGCCGAGCGGGAGATCAAACAGCAGCTGCAGGATTTTCGCGACGCCGACGCCGGCAATCAGCCCGGATAGGGTCCACAGCGATCGTGACTGCATCCGCCCGTAAAACGCAAGCGCAGCACCGCCAAGTGACAGGCAGCAGGCGGTCAGCGGGTTCATTGCGCTGAGCCCAGGAAGAAGCTGGGTCAGGATCATGCGGTCGGTTGCCCAGCCGAACAGGACGGCGAATCCGAGCAGCAATGGAGCAGCGGAACAGCAGTACCTAAGCTTGACCGCCGCGGCGTAGTGGGTGGGGGTCAGCGCCGCAGGGGTCGCTTGGATGGGCAATTCCGGGCCGCTGCCGGAGGAAGATGCATGATCCAACGGGAATACGCGCGCGGATACGGTCAAGCCATCCATCCCCGGCTGGTCGGTGACGGCAAGCGGGGAGCGTCGTCGATGAGATGGTCGACGATGGCGACCAGCTGGTCGGGATCGAACGGCTTGCGCAGATAGTCGCTGGCACCCGCTCGCATGGCAATCTGTTCGTCGCCGATGCTCGATCGCGCGGTGAGCATGAGCACCGGAAGGCTGAAGCTGGTTCGCGATGCGCGGATTCCGCGCAGGGCTTCGATGCCGGAAACCACCGGCATCATGCAGTCGAGGATCACCAGCGCAGGTTTCTTGGCCTCGACGACGCGGACGATATCGCGGCCGTCGGG
>JASLBJ010000281.1 GCA_030146725.1 Sphingomicrobium sp.
TGAACGGGTAGCGGTAGTGCACGCCTTCCTTCACCTTCAGCCCGGCCATGATGCCCAGGGCAATGGCGCCCAGGGCCACCAGCGGGAACAGCAGAAAGCCGATGCACACGCCCATCAGGACGGTCGAGATGATGTAGGCGCCGGTGGCGACGATCTGGAAGTTGAGCGCCTCGATCGCCTGCGCCTTCACCCAGGGGGACTGCTCGCCCTTGGTGGCCATGATGATGGCGGGGACGATGATCGGAAAGACGATGCCACCCATGTGAGCCAGCATCGCCATGGTCTTGTCGTCGTCACTCGGCGTCTGCGAGCCGGTCAGGAACGGCGAACCCTGCTGTTGCTGCTCCATATCAAACCCCTCCTGAAGCCAGGCCCGAACGATTCCCGAGGCCAGAGCCCCTCCTTTTTGCCAGCGCCCGTGCCAAATGTCACGTAACGGGTCACTCGTGAGGAGCCCCAACCATCTGGCACGTTAGCGGTAGATCTCTGAGCCGGCCTTCTTGAACTCCTCGCTCTTCTCGCTGAGGCCCGTCTGGAGCGCGGCCTCGGCGGCCACCCCGGTCTTCTCGGCGTAGTCGCGCACGTCCTGGGTGATCTTCATCGAGCAGAACTGGGGGCCGCACATGGAGCAGAAGTGGGCCACCTTGGCGCCCTCGGCCGGCAGCGTCTCGTCATGGAAGGCCCGGGCGCGCTCGGGATCCAGCGAGAGGTTGAACTGGTCCTCCCAGCGGAACTCGAAGCGGGCCTTGGACAGGGCGTTGTCTCGCGCCTGAGCGCCCGGGTGGCCCTTGGCCAGGTCCGCGGCGTGGGCGGCGATCTTGTAGGTGATGACGCCCTCCTTCACGTCATCCCGGTCCGGCAGGCCCAGGTGCTCCTTGGGAGTGACGTAGCAGAGCATCGCGGTGCCGAACCAGCCGATCATCGCCGCGCCGATGCCGCTGGTGATATGGTCGTAGCCGGGCGCGATGTCGGTCGTCAGCGGCCCCAAGGTGTAGAACGGCGCCTCGCCGCACGCTTCCAGCTGCTTGTCCATGTTGGCCTTGATCTTGTGCATCGGCACATGGCCGGGGCCTTCGATCATCACCTGGACGTCCTGCGCCCAGGCGCGCCTGGTCAGCTCGCCAAGCGTGTAGAGTTCGGCGAACTGCGCCTCGTCGTTGGCGTCGGCGATCGAGCCGGGGCGAAGACCGTCGCCAAGCGAGAAGGCGATGTCGTAGGCCTTCATGATCTCGCAGATTTCGTCGAAGCGCTCGTAGAGAAAGCTCTCGCGATGGTGAGCAAGGCACCACTTGGCCATGATCGACCCGCCGCGACTGACGATCCCGGTGACGCGCTTGGCAGTCATCGGGACGTAAGGCAGCCGTACGCCGGCATGAATGGTGAAATAGTCGACGCCCTGCTCGGCCTGCTCGATCAGCGTGTCGCGATAGACCTCCCAGTCGAGGTCCTCGGCCACGCCCCCGACCTTTTCGAGCGCCTGGTAGATCGGAACGGTGCCGATCGGCACGGGCGAGTTGCGGATGATCCATTCGCGCGTGTCGTGGATGTTACGCCCGGTGCTGAGGTCCATGACCGTGTCGGCGCCCCAGCGGATCGACCAAACCATCTTGTCGACCTCGGCCGCAACGTCGGACGCGACTGCGGAATTACCGATGTTGGCGTTGATCTTGACGAGGAAGTTGCGGCCGATCGCCATCGGCTCGGATTCGGGATGGTTGATGTTGTTGGGGATGATCGCGCGGCCCCGTGCGACTTCATCCCGCACGAACTCGGGCGTGACGAAGTCGGGAATTTCCGCGCCGAAGCTTTCGCCATCACGCGGCGCGTTCAGTGCAGCTTCGCGCCCGAGATTCTCACGGTGCGCGACATATTCCATCTCGGACGTGACGATGCCGCGGCGGGCGTAGTGCATCTGGGTGACGTTGTGGCCGGGCTTGGCACGGAGGACGCGCTTGCGGACGTTTGGGAACGGGGCGACCCCGCCCGACCGGTCAGGGCCCAACTGACCATTGTCCTCGGGTCGAACCTCGCGCTGGACGACCTCCTCGACATCGCCGCGGGCACGGATCCACGCCGACCGGAGCTCGGGCAGGCCGGCCATGATGTCGATGCGCGCGTTCGGGTCGGTGTAGGGACCGCTGGTGTCGTAGAGCACGACCGGCGGCTCGCCGCACGAAGGCTCCAGATCGACCGCGCGCATTGCGACGCGATGAGGCCCGAGGTGGACCTTGCGCGACCCGCGAATTGGGCCCGTCGTGACTTTAAGTTCGGTGCGGGCAGGTGCGTCGGCCATTAACTTCCTCCATCTTGGAGGGAATGCGCGCGCATTTTATCGCGGCCGCCCTCCCTACGCCGGTATCAACCGGATCAGGTTCAGCGGGTCGCCGGCTCGTGCCGACCTCTCAAGCGCCGTGGCAGCGCTCCCCCGGGGATGGCAGCAGCCTTAGGCCCAAGCGGAGCCGAGCGCCAGTGCACGCGTTGGAGGGCCGATGCATGTGGTCGAGATCTTGCTGCCGCTGACGCTGCGCGACGGGTCGCCGCAGCCGGCAGAGCGGTTCGGGGAAGTGCGGGCGCAGCTGGTCGAGCAGTTCGGCGGGGTGACGGCCTTCACGCGCGCGCCGGCCGAAGGGCTGTGGGACGATGGCGGCCGCGTCGAGCGCGATCAGATCATAACGCTGGAAGTCATGGCCGACACGCTCGATCGCAGCTGGTGGGCGAAGTATCGCGCCCTGCTCGAGCAGAGGTTCGAGCAGGACGAAATAGCGATCCGCGCAACCGCGATCGAGCGGCTGTAGAACGGGCGTTTAGCGGCTTGCGGTGCGCCCCGCGGCAGCGCGCTCGGCGGGGCTCAAAGTCCCGTCCTTGTTGGTGTCGAGCCGGTCGAAGCTGGTCAGCATCGGAGCGCGATATTCGTCGACGCTGATCTTGCCGTCCTTGTTCGTATCGAGTCGGGCAAGTGCCTGGTTGCCGACATCCGTGGCGGCGCGCAGTTGGGGTGCGGCCGCGCGGAATTCCGCAAGGCTCAGCTGCCCGTTGCGATCGGTGTCGAGCTTGGTGAATTCAGCCTGCAATCGGTTCTGCATGTTCTGTGAAAGCGTCTGCCGGCGGCGCACTTCGGCCGCTTCGACTTCGGCCTTGCTCAGGCTGCGATCGTTGTTCGTGTCGAAGCGCGCAAAGGCCGCCTCGGAGGTCTTGAGCATCTCGGCGCGGGTTGCCGCACGGGCCGGCGCCTGCCGTGCGGCGGGTGCCTGAGCGGCGGTGGTCGAGGGGGCAAGCGCGGCGGCCGGGGCGGCGGCCAGCGTGCCAAGCGCGGCAGCGATGAGAATGCGGTTCGACACGGGTATATCCTCCTGATTGTGACGGCGTCGTAATCCGACAGGCCCGGGAACAGGGTAGCGACCCGATCACAGCCCGTCGACACGTTGCGCACTTGTTCGCCCTGCAAGCTTGCTGCCGACTGAATTGCCGACTCCCGCACTTGGCTTGCTGCCGAATAACCGGCTCCATTTGTTGCCTTTGGGGTACAGTTCGCCGGCTCGCCAGCAATAATGTGCAATGCGGATCAACTTTACCGCTTTTCTTTTGGCGGATTTCGGCGGTAAGTCAGGTTCACGGGTGTGTTCCGACCTTTGGGCTCGGGCCTCGTCACTGCGATTTGGTGCGCAAGCATCGGAATTGCATGGCGTTGTCCGAAGGCGGGATCGACCTGACGACAACTGGCCGCGACGCGGCAACAAAGGGGAACTCCTATGAAGATCACGCACCGGCGTTTTGCGCTGCTCACTGGCGCATCGGTATCGGCTCTCGGGCTTGCGATGCCGGCACAGGCGCAGCTGGTCGTGACTCCGGGACTTCAGTCCCCGACCATCGGTACGAGCGCGAGCATCGACGACTCGATAGAGATCTGTCTTGCGGTCGTCGCTCCAGCGCCTGCCAATCCCTGCCCCACGAGCGGTACCAGCAATTCCGGTACAGGCACGGTCTCGGCGACGGTCAACTCGGTCGGCACCGGCCAGATCGCTCAGATGGGCACTGCAACGGGCGACCCTGCCGACGACGAAGGAATGGTCACCCTCGACCTGCTGATCGGCCCCGATGGCGCTGCGTTCATCGATGCGTTCGCTTCCGCCGGCGGTCCGGCAGCTGATGCGAATGCGCTCGTGACTGCCGGGATAATGCAGAATGCCGTTGCTAACGGCGCGGCTACTGCGGCGATCGACATCGCGCTGAATGCGACGGTCGGCATTGGTGCGATGGCCAGTGCCACTGGCCTCAGCGCGATTGCCGTGGCCGACATCGATGCCGGCATCGTCCAGAGCGTGGACGGTGAGACGGCTGCTGCAACGCTGGTCAACGATGGCGGCGTTACCATCCTCGCATCGGCGACTGCCCTGCAACTCACCGAAACGGGCGCCACCGGGATTGTCTTCGCCTTCGCTTCCGCGGAAGCTGACGGGTTGCGCCAGGACGTCGACGGAGTCGCCGGTGCTTCGGCTAGTCTCGTGAACAATGAAGTGTTTCAGGTCTCGGCGCTTGCGTTTGCGACCGGCACCGGCGCCGCGACTGCCAATGCGGTGGTCAGCTACGCGGTGTCCCAGGACGTCGACGTAACCGTTGCCGGCGACGCTAATGCAACCATCACCAACGACGGTGTTCTTGGCGCCTTTGCGTCCGCCGTTGCGGCGGGCAGCACGTACGCCAGCGCCAATGCGGCCGTGAATGGCAGCATCAACCAGCATGCCGATACGCCGGAGGGCGATGCGTCGAACATGCTCGACAACAGCGGGCAGGTGAATACCACGGCAACCGCAATCGCGCTTGTCGGGACCGGCGGCGCAGCGGTCGCCGATGGCTCGGTCGCCTATGTCGTCTGGCAGGATGCTGGCAGCACCGGCGGCAATGCCACGAACATGCTGATCAATGACGGTACGCTCGACACGCTGGCGGTCGCTTCGGCAGCCGGTGGCATGTTTGCCACTGCCGACGCCATGGCCCGCGGCGTTTATCAAACCGCTTTCGCGGTAGCGGCCGAGGATGCGGCCGGCGATGCGACCAACACGATGACCAACAATGGCGGCATGTCGCTGGCGGTTCTCGCCAACGCCTCCGGCACGGCTTTCGCCGATGCTGGCGCAGGCGCGTCGCAGGCGGTCTACCAGGACGCCCTTGCCGTTGGCGGCGGCGATGCCGGCTCGATGTTCGGCAATGAGGGCAGCCTGGACGTGATCGTGGTCGCCAGCGCCATTGCCGGCGAGGACGGGTTCGCGACGGCGGCCGGTGAGCTCGACAACATCATCTCGCAGTACGCCTCGGCCTTTGGCATGGCTGAAGATGCTGCAGGCGGCGATGCGATGGTCAGCCTGACCAACAGCGCGGACGGTGCGATCGACCTGTCGCTTGCGGTGCTCGCCAGCGGCGGCTCGGCCACGGCCAACGCCAACGTCCAGAGCGCCGTCTACCAATATGCGCGCTCCGCAGGAGGAGACGCTTCGGTCTTGCTTGACAATGATGGTTCGATTGCGGTTGCCGCCTCGGCGACAGCTGCTGCCGAAGTCGGCGGCGCGGCCAACGCTTACGTATCGATGAACTCGGTGGTCTTCCAACAGGCCACCGCAGCCGACGACGGCCTCGCGTCGGTGACC
>JASLBJ010000045.1 GCA_030146725.1 Sphingomicrobium sp.
GGGCGATCAGGCGGGTTGAATGTCGCGGGGCAAGGGGCGATAGGCGGGCGGTGGAAAGCGAAGCCGGACACGCAGGCGGATCCCGATCCCTCGGGGGGGTGGTCGACCTGCCACCCGAGATGTTCTCGCCACTGGGCATGCTGGCGCTTGCCGATCTGTTGCCGGTGATGGTCGCCTATGTCGATCGCGACCTGCGCTACCGGTTCATCAACCGCCCCTATGCCGAGTGGATGGAGCAGCGGCGGTCCGAGATCGTCGGACGGACGATGCGCGAGGTGCTTGGGGAAGCGGCGTTCACGGCGCGGCTGCCGGTGCTCACGCAGGCGCTAGGGGGTGAGCGCAAGTTCTTCGCGGCCGATTTCGACCATCCGACACGCGGGCCCTTGGCGTTGCAGATCGACTATGTGCCGTGGGCCGATCCGGCGAGCGGGGCGGTGCAGGGGCTGGTCGTCCTGCTGACCGACATCACCGAGCAGCGCGCGGCCGAGCGGGCGCTGCGCGAAAGCGAGGCGCGGTTCCGGCGGATCGCTAATTCGGCGCCGGTGCCGATGTGGGTCACCCGGCTCGACCGCAAGCGCGATTTCGTCAACGAGGCGTATGCCGCATTCGCCGGTGCAAGAGCGGACGAGGCGCGGACGTTCGACTGGCACGGGCTGATCCATCCGGACGATATCGAGCGTCTGACCAGGGAATCGCTTGCCGGGGAGGCGAGCCTTGAGCCGTTCGTGCTCGAGGGGCGCTACCGGCGGCACGATGGCGAGTATCGCTGGCTGCGCAGCGTGTCCTCGCCGCGGTTCGGGACCGACGGCGCGCTTGCCGGCTTCATCGGGGCGGCGAGCGACATCACGCTGGCCAAGGAAGCCGAGCTCGAGCTCAAGGCGCTGGTCGAGGAGCGCACCGCCAAGCTTGCCCAGAGCGAGGCGCAATTCCGCGCGATCTTCGACACGGTGCTCGAGGTGCTGGTGCTGCTCAAGCCCGACGGGACGATCGTCGAGCTCAACCGCAAGCTGGCCAACTGGCGCAACCCGGAGCATCGCGACGCGCTTGGCAAGAAGATCTGGAACGCGCCGACGCTGCAGGCTTATCCGCAGCACAAGCCGCTGATGAAGAGAGCGGTCGCGACCGCGGCGCGCGGCGAGATCTTCAGCGAGGAAGTGCGGATGGACCGCGACGGCGTCGCCACCGCCTATCTTGACATTTCGGTGCAGCCGGTTCGCGACTATGACGGCGAGATCGTCTATTTGTTGTTCGAAGCGCGCGACATCACCGACCTCAAGGCCACGCAGGAGCAGCTTCGCCAGAGCCAGAAGATGGAAGCGCTCGGCCAGCTGACCGGCGGTATCGCGCACGACTTCAACAATCTGCTGACGGTGGTCGTTGGCGGGCTCGACATCATCGCCAAGCGTACCGACGACGAGAAGATGAAGCGCTATGCGACAAACGCGCTGGCAGCGGCCGAACGTGGCGCTCGGCTGACCGGCCAACTGCTCGCGTTCAGCCGGGTCCAGCGGCTCGAGGTGCGGCCGACCGCCGTGGCGCCGCTGATCGAGAACATGCGGCCGATGCTGCGTAACGTGCTTGGGCCCGGGATCGAGAAGAAGTTCGAGCTGGAGAGCGAACAATCGTCGGTGATGGCCGACCCGACCCAGCTCGAGGTCGCGGTGCTCAACCTGGCGATCAACGCGCGCGATTCGATGCCGGAAGGCGGCGTGCTGACATTTACGACGCGCTCGCTGCGCGTCGTCGGCGACCCCGAAATCGAGGACGGCGATTATGTCGAGCTGGCGATCGGCGACACCGGCAGCGGAATGGCGCGCGAAGTGCTCGACCGCGCGTTCGAGCCGTTCTTCACGACCAAGGACGTCGGCAAGGGCACCGGCCTCGGCCTGTCGATGGTCTATGGCATGGCCCGCCAGTCAGGCGGTACGGCGCGGATCGCCAGCACCGTCGGCAAGGGCACAAGCGTCCGCTTGCTGTTCCGTGCGGCCGAGCAGAGGGCCCCGGCCAGTGCGTTACCCGACAGCGAGACCGACGAAGCGCCGGTGAAGCCCCATGCATCGGTGCTGGTGATCGACGACGACCCCGACGTGCGCGGCTTCATCGTCGCGAGCCTCGAGGACCAGGGTTATCGCGTGCGCGAGGCAGCCGACGGCAGGAGCGGGCTCGAGGCGATCGCCGCCGAGCAGCCCGACCTCATCGTACTCGACTTCGTGATGCCCGGCCTGTCGGGCGCCGAAGTCGCCAGCCAGATCCGCGCTTCGCGGCCCGATCAGCCGATACTGTTCGTGTCGGGCTACAGCGAGACCGAGGCGGTTCGGCGGGTTGCTCCCGATGCGCCGTTGCTGGCCAAGCCGTTCCGCGCCGACGCGCTCGAGAAAGCGGTGCGCGGCGCGCTTGCGCACGGCTGAACGCCGGCCGCCGTCGCGCGTTGAGCAGTCGAACAGGATGGGAGTGTAGCGGATGCTTCGCCTTGCGTGCCTTGCTGCGGCGCTTGTGACCGGCGCCTGGGCGGGTGCCCAGACGCCCGCCATTCCGTCGCCCGCCATTCCGTCGCCCGCTACTCCGACATCCTCCGCCCCGACACTCTCCGCCCCGACACCCGCCGCCCAACCCGCATCGCGCGCCATCGAACTGTTCGAGAGCGACTGGGTGCTGCGCGAGTGGGGGCTTCGGATCCATGATCGCGACCGCGACGCCGAACTGTCCGTGGC
>JASLBJ010000312.1 GCA_030146725.1 Sphingomicrobium sp.
CGGCGAGGCGAAGGCCCATGACGAGAGCCTCGTCGGCTGCCTCGCTCATCGCAAGTGTCGCCTCCTCGACCATTCCGTGACCGTTGCGAGCGAGGCCGGCGAGGAAGTTCTCGGGCTTGCGGTGGCGGACAGTGCGGTTCCCGAGGCGGCGACCGTGGGCACCGGGACCGATGCCCGCATAGTCGCCGTAGCGCCAGTAAGTCAGGTTGTGGCGGCTCTCCTGACCGGCGCGAGCATGGTTGCTGATCTCGTAGGCGGGAATGCCCGCAGCCGCGGTGCGCTCGGCAGTGAACTCGAACAGGGTTGCAGCCTCGTCATCGCCGAGGGGCTCGAGCTTGCCCGCCGCAAGCAGCGCCGCAAACCGGGTGCCGGGCTCGATGGTCAGTTGGTAGAGCGACAAATGGCTTGTGCCGAACGCCAGCGCGCGGTTGAGGTCGGCGGCCCAGGACGCTTCGGTGTCGCCCGGCAACGCATAGATCAAATCGAAGCTGACCCTTGAGAAGTGCTTCTGCGCAATGGCGAGTGCAGCGACGCCCTCGCTCGCCGAATGGGCCCGGCCTAGAAAGGCGAGCGCGCGATCGTGAAAGCTCTGCAACCCAAGAGAGAGGCGATTGACGCCAGCCGCGGCGAGATCGGCAAAGCGCGCAGCCTCGACCGAATTGGGGTTGGCTTCGAGCGTGATCTCGACGTCGTCGCTTGCCGTCCACCCGTCCCGTGCCGCCTTGATGAGGGTGGCAACGGTCGCGGGGTCCATCAGCGAGGGTGTGCCGCCGCCGAAGAAGATTGAGGTCAGCCGGCGACCAGGCAGCAGCCGCTGTTCATACGCGAGGTCGGCCAGCAAGGCGTCGCGCCACGCCTCCTGGTCGATGCCTGCGCGGACATGGCTGTTGAAGTCGCAATAAGGGCATTTGCTGACGCAGAACGGCCAGTGGATGTAGAGCGCGACCGCGTCGAACTGGTGAGTGGCTCCGGCCGTCTCACTGTCGGCATCGGTTCGTGCCTGTCTTCCGTCCGTGGCGAGGACGCGATCGGACAGAGCGGGAGACAGCATCCGGGCCTTCTACCCGAGTCGGTCGCGTATGGGACAGCGATTTAGCGAAGTGCCTCGACGAGCTTTTTGAACGCCCGCGCGCGGTGACTGATCGCGTGCTTCTCGGCGGGGTCCATCTCGCCGAAGGTCTGCTCGTGCCCCGCTGCGACGAACATCGGGTCATAGCCGAAGCCACGATTTCCGCGCGGTGGCCATACCAGGGTACCGCGGACCCGCCCCTCGAAGGCCTCGGACTGGCCGTCGTTCGGCCAGGCGATTGCCAGCGCGCAGGCGAAATGCGCGTCGTGGCTGGCGCGCGGGCCGATCGCCTCGATCTGCTCCCACACACGTTCCATCGCCAGGCTGAAATCGCGGCTTCCCTCGCGCGCCTCGGCCCAGCGCGCCGAGAAAATGCCGGGCATTCCGCCGAGCGCATCGACGCACAGGCCACTGTCGTCGGCAAGTGCGGGAAGCCCCGACAGGTCGGCCGCTGAGCGAGCCTTGAGCTCGGCATTGTCGATGAAGCTGACGCCCGTTTCCTCGGGCTCGGGGAGGTCGAGTTCGGCAGCGCCGACGCACGCGATCCCGAACGGCTCGACCAGCGCAGTGATCTCGCGCAGCTTGCCGGCGTTGTGGGTTGCGACCACCAGCCGCTCGCCGATCCGTCTCATCGGCCGACGGCCCGCAACTGGCCCTCGAAGATCTCGCCGCAGCCGATCCGCGCAAGGCGGAGCAGGCGCAGCAGCCCTTCCTCTTCGAACGTCTCGCCCTCAGCAGTCAGCTGGGCCTCAACGATCGCGCCGTCAGCGGTGAGCACAAAATTTCCGTCGCTGCCGGCGTTGCTGTCTTCGATATAGTCGAGGTCGAGCACGGCATTGCCGTCGTGGAAGCCGCAGCTGACCGCCGCCACCTGGGTGCGGATGGGGTCGGCGGTGAGCGCCTTGGCCTCGATCAATTTGTCGACCGCGATGCGCAGCGCGACCCAGGCGCCGGAAATCGACGCGGTGCGGGTGCCGCCGTCGGCCTGGATCACGTCGCAGTCGACGATCACCTGCCGCTCGCCAAGCTTGCCGAGGTCGACCACGGCACGGAGCGAGCGGCCGATCAGCCGCTGGATCTCCTGCGTCCGGCCCGACTGCTTGCCCTTGGCCGCCTCACGGTTGCCGCGGGTGTGGGTGGCGCGGGGCAGCATGCCATATTCCGCAGTAACCCACCCTTGGCCCTTGCCGCGAAGGAACGGCGGGACTTTCTCCTCGACCGATGCAGTGACGAGCACGCGAGTGTCGCCGAACGAGACCAGGCACGAGCCCTCGGCGTGGCGGGTAAAACCGGGCTCGAAGCGCAACTCGCGCATCTGGTCGGGGGCGCGGCCGGATGGGCGCATGTGTCTCTCCTCAAGGGCGGATCAGTGCAGTCCCCTAAACGGCTCGCCCGCGATGCGGAAGGGCGTGGCGGTTGCTTCGGCACAGCGTTGCCCGCATTGACGACGGTATGACCCAGCCGATCGGCGAACTCAGTGACCGGATGCGGGCGATCTTCGGCCTCGTGGTGGACGCCTATCTCGAGCGCGGACAGCCGGTCGGGTCGAAGGCGATCTCGGCCAGCGCGAGCCTGTCGCCGGCGTCGATCCGAGGGGTGATGCAGGAGCTCGAGGAGCGCGGGCTGCTCACTCACCCGCACACGTCGGCCGGGCGGATACCGACCGAGACTGGCCTGAGGCTGTTCGTCGACGGGATCATGCAGGCCGCCGCCCCCGATCCCCGCGAGCGGGCCGAGATCGAGCGGCAGATCGCCCGCGACCAGCCGATCGAGGATGCGCTGACCGCGGCATCGGCCGCTTTGTCGGGCCTGTCGTCCTGCGCCGGCGTGGTCATGGCGCCCAAGCAGGAACTCCGGCTCAAGCAGCTCAACTTCGTGCCGCTGAGCCCGACGCGGGCGCTGGCGGTGCTGGTCGGCGCGGACGGCAACGTCGAAAACCGGATCGTGTCGCTCGATCCGGGCACCACCTCCTCGGCCCTCAACGAGGTCGCAAATTTCGTCACTGCAAGGCTGTCGGGGATGACGCTCGGCGAAGCCGAAGCCCGCTTGCGGGCGGAGATCGCGGAGCAGCGGCAGGACGTCGATCGCGCAGCGGCCGAGCTGGTGGCCTCAGGGCTCGCCGCGTGGAGCGAGGACGCGATCCGCCGCCCAGTGCTGATCGTGCGCGGGCAGGCCAACCTCATCGATCAGGGCGCTGCCGAGGACCTCGAGCGAGTCCGGCGGCTGCTCGACGAACTCGAGGACCGGCAGGAAATTGCCAGGCTGCTCGAGGGCGCACGCGATGCGCCGGGGTGCCGAATCTTCATCGGCAGCGAGAACCGGATGTTCGCTTTGTCGGGCTCATCGGTGATCGCCGCGCCCTATCGCGGGAGCCAGGGACAAGTCGTCGGTGTCGTTGGCGTAATCGGACCCACGCGGTTGAACTATGCGCGAGTGGTTCCCATGGTGGATTTCACCGCGAAAGCACTGACGAGATTGATGGCATGAACACTGACGATCGACTGCACGATGAAGCCGAGGATATCCGCAGGGAAACCGCCGACGCAGCTCCCGAGCTGCAGGAGCACGACCGGCTGAGCGAGCTTCAGGCCGCGCTCGAGGAGGCCAATAACAAGGCGCTCTACGCGGCGGCCGAGACGCAGAACGTGCGGCGGCGATTGGAAGCCGAAAAGGTCCAGGCGGCAAGCTATGCGACGACCGCGTTCGCGCGCGACATGCTGGCGATCAAGGACCATCTCGATCGGGCGCTTGCAGCGGTTTCGGCCGAGCTTCGCGCGGACCAGACCGCAAGCAACTTCCTTGCCGGCATCGAGGCGACCTCGCGCGAGCTCGAGACGATCTTCACGCGCAACGGGATCACCCGCATCGAGGCCAAGGGCCAGGCGCTCGATCCGCACAAGCACCAGGCGATGGTGGAGCTGCCGTCGGATTCGGCGCCGGGTACGGTGATCGAGGAAATGCAGGCCGGCTACATGATCAAGGACCGGCTGTTGCGACCGGCGCTGGTCGGAGTCGCGAAAGCGGGCTGAGCCCCGTTGCCCTAAGTAACCTGCCGTGCGGGAACAAACGGCAGCATCGGTTCGAGGCTCGCGAGGAGCGGGGCACTGGCCGGCCGCTGCCCGTGCCGCTGCAGGAAGCTGTGGCGGACGATCTCGGCCTGCTGCTCCAGGCCATAGCGTTCGAACGGGCGCCCGCTGACGAGTTCGTAGCCATAGCGGCAGAACGGGTGCCGCATCAGCGGCAGGTAATAGCGCCCGCGCGTCTGCGACTGCCACACGTGCGTCATCTCATGGATGAACAGCCCCTGCCGGTGGAGCGGTTCGGCGGCGAAATCCTCGGACCAGAGATCGCCGTGCGGATGGAAGTGAATATTTCCGGTCGGCGCCATGGCGACATTGCGCGGCTGGAGCGGCCACCATTTGCCCCGCACGATCCGCACAGGGGAATAATCGACCGCCTCACCGAATACCCCTTTCGCAAGAGCGATCTCGCCGGGTGTCAAGGATCGGGTGCCGTGCATCGCGCTCGAACGTAGGCGAACCGCGGGCCGCAACAAGGCGTCCATCAGGACGGGGGCATCAAGCCGGGCGCACTTGCGGCACCCGGACGCCCTCGCTAGGGCACGGCAAAAGCAAAACGGAGGAATGAGCACATGAGCGAGACAGCCGATCGCGTGAAGAAGATCGTCGTCGAACATCTTGGCGTCGATGCCGAAAAGGTCACCG
>JASLBJ010000017.1 GCA_030146725.1 Sphingomicrobium sp.
AGCGCGCCGCCCACGATCCCTGCACCGGTGCCGAGAATGCCCTTGTCGATGACCTTGCGGCCGACGACCGCACCGCCGACGGCGCCGGCGATCACGCCGGTCGTGCCGTCCGAACGACGGCAATATTGGCGCGCATAGTGCCTGCGGCCGCTCTTGAGCTGGTGGACGTGGTAACGGCCGGTCGCATGAGCAATGGCAGGAGCCATCACGGCCGGAACGGAACTGGTCGCGACAACAGCGGCGGCCGCGGCAAGCATCGAAAAGGTACGCATTACATTTCCTTCGAATTGTTTCAGCAAGCGAACAGCCATTTTGCTGGATGGTTGCTCAAACTACGACGGGCCGTTGCATGGCGTCGATCTGCGGACTCTAGCTGCATGGGCCTGAACGCCCCTTGAATCCCGAACACTACCATCGGCCTTCCGCAGGTCTCGCCGCGAGCGTCCATGATTAAGCAGTGCGCCGACTGCCAATGTCCACAATGGGTGGAAAGCGGACTTAGACCGGATGTCAGGCGGGGGTGGAACGCAGACGTTATCTCAGTTGCGTTCGTCAGCTTGTGCTTGCCGGTATGTTCGCCACCAGACCTTCCCGGCGGCTCCACCTCCAACTGCCCCTAACAAGCAGAGCGAATAGCCTTGTGTGGCGGAGCCTGCCGCGAGCAGCGGCGCGAATGGCAACAGAAAGCCTGAGAAGACCCCCGTCGCGACATAGCTCCATTCGCTCTCTCGGTTCAACCGATGGAGGATGAAGATCGTCGGCAATCCAAGTAGAAGGACACCAAGCAAGACGAGGACGAACGTAACCGCCACTACGCTTCCGAAAACCTTGAAGATGGCAGCTAGGTCGTTCCAACTGCCAACAAACGGCAGCGTCATAGCTGCCGCAATGGCTACGGCCACGGACCCTGCCGCGAGCGTTCCTGCGAGGACCGCCCGGATGAGTGGACGTGTTGCCAATTTCATTGCCACGGCAAACCTTATCCTGACAGCTGCCAATGTCCGCAATGGGTCGGTAACGGATAATAGCCGAATGTCCGCAATGGGTGGGAAGCGGACGTTCCGCTGATATGTTGGCATCATGGCACATCAAGGCGAACGGCCCGCGTTTGAAGTCGAGACAATGGGCGAAAGTGGGGGGCATTGCGACTGCTGCGGCAATGAGAGCCGAAGCGTGTGGGGCATGGTTCACCAAGGTGAGCCAACGGTGGCGGCTTACTGGCTGCACTGGACAGTAGGACACCTGAGCGAGCCGGGAGCGAACCTTGACCTTGTCATCGGGCGCTGGGGTGACAACACAACTGCTGATGACCGCTTTGGCGTGGCACTTATTCATTCCGAACAGGCCGACGGCAACCCTTCACTAATGGTGATTGATGCCGCTGAAAGACCAATTTTTGATGGAGACCTCGCAAGGACCGCACTTGCTAGGGGAGACGTGATTGGCACGCCGATAGCCGAGCAGGTGTTTGCACTTGTGGATGCCATCTACGAACAAGACGGTCGATTTTTCTGATGAGGCCAATGTCCGCAATGGGTCGAAAGCGGACATTCGCCAACGTCCTCAGACAACGGTACGGATCACCCGCTGAGGGCCGATCGCAGCGCTGCAGTTGGTGACGCTCGCCGATGACCACGCACCACGCCCCGTTGTGCAGTCCGGTCCCTTAAACGGCCGCCTACCCACCCCCCCCCCTCGCAAGGGCTGGCAACCCCACGCCCCCCACGCCACACTTCCAACCATGACCCAGATCAGAACCGAGCGGCTTCGGCTGCGTCCTGCGACGATGGACGACCTTGCGGCGTTTCATGGGATCCTCAGTCACCCCGGCGCGACGGCCTATTGGTCTACCCTGCCGCACGAGGAGCTCGAGCAATCGCGCGAGTGGCTGCAGCGAATGATCGACATTGCGCCGGACCAGGGAGAGGATTTTGTTGTCGAGCACCGGGGCCGGGTGATCGGCAAAGCGGGCCTGTACCGGTTCCCGGAGGTCGGGTTCATCCTGCACCCGGATGCGTGGGGCCAGGGGTTTGCAGCCGAGGCGCTGGAGCCGGTCTTGCAGCGAGCGTTCGACCTGCACGGACTGGAGAGGGTGGAGGCCGATGTCGATCCGCGCAACCAAGCGTCGCTTGGACTGCTTGCGAAACTGGGCTTTCGAGAGATTGGACGAAGATCAGGGACGTGGCTGATTGGGAAACGCTGGTGCGACAGCGTCGACTTGCGGCTGAGCCGATTGGAGCGGGGCAAGCGGACCTGATGCGGACGCCTGAGCTGGGCGGGATTCGGGCAGTCCGGGTCTGTGAGCTTCGGGTGGAAAGCGGGCGTCGAGGGCAGACTGCCAGTGACTCCACGTGGTTGTTGTGCTATGCTGCGCGAGCCGGATTGAAAGTTTTACGAGAGCGATTGATTCGGTGAAGAATCAGCAACAAAGATTTGCCGAGGCAGAGGTCGAGGAGTTCAAGCATGAGCTTGGCCCGTTCGTCATCGCTGCCGAGACGACGAGAATGGCGATGGCGTTCACGGACGCTCGCGGAGACGGCAACCCGATCATCTTCGCTAATGACGCGTTTCTCAAGCTGACCGGATATGACCGCGACGAGGTGCTTGGGCAGGACTTCAATTTCCTGGTTGCAGCGGGAAGCGACGAACAGGCGCTGGGCGAGATTGCGGCGGCGTTCGCCGATCCCGCGGAGGAAGGTCCCGAGTTCCACTATCGGCGCAAGGACGGAAGCGAGTGCTGGGCGAGCCTGTTCGTGAACCCCGTCAAGGACAGGCAAGGCGCGGTCGTGCAGCACTTCCTGTCGTTAATGGAGATGACGCGCTACAAGACGGCGGAGCGCAACGCGGCGTTGCTGATCGATGAGCTCAATCATCGCGTGAAGAATACGCTCGCAACGGTCCAGTCGATCGTCACGCAGGCGGTTCGCAACTCACAGGACCCGGTCGTGATCCGCGACGCGATCGAGACGCGGATCGATGCTTTGTCGCGCTCCCACGACCTGCTCGGCCGCGAGAAGTGGGATGGGGCCGGGTTGCATGACCTGGTCGAGGAAGCGCTTGCGCCGTTCCGGGTCCTGGAAGGGCGCGCAGAGCGGTTTACCTTCGCGGGTGAGAACCTACGGCTGTCGCCGAAGGCGGCGCTGGCGCTGGGCATCGCGATCAACGAACTGGCGACGAATGCGGTGAAATACGGTGCCTTCTCGAACGAGGTCGGCCGGATTGCGATTCGATGGACGATCGAGGACAGGCCCGACGGCCGCTGGCTATGTCTTCACTGGCGCGAATTCGGCGGACCGCGGGTGACCTTGCCGACGCGCCGGGGGTTTGGGTCACGGGTGATCGAGCAGGGCCTGGCACATGAGCTGAGTGGTCGGATAAAGCTGGAATATCCGCCGGAAGGTGTGGTTTGCACAATCGACATCCCGGCGCCTGGGGCGGTGCTGGATGAGTGAGGCGATACTCGCGGGCAAGCGAGTCCTCGTTGTCGAGGATGAGATGCTGGTCCTGATGGGTTTGGAAGACCTGTTGAGTGATCTCGGATGCACGTCGATCGCGGTCGCCGGCAATGTCGAGACGGCCCTGGACCTGATCACGTCGGACATGTTCAATCTGGCGACGCTTGACGTGAACTTGGGTGGCACCCTCAGCTATCCGATCGCCAAGGCGCTTGAAGAGCATCACATTCCGTTCGCGTTCTCGACCGGCTACGGCGAGCATGGCGTCAGCCGGGAATTTGCGGACCACCCTGTGCTGAAGAAGCCGTTCAGCCGTTTACAGTTCGAGAACGTGATCAGCCAACTGCTGACTTTCGGAGCGCCGCCAGCACTGGCTGCCTGAGCATCCGGCGGGCTTCTCGCGTCCATCCGGCATCCGCGACGGGTCGGAAGCGACCTGTCCCAAACGCTTCACGCGGACCATCCCGATCCGCTACACGCGCGCTATGGATCTGACCCTGGCCGCCCTCCACCACCTCCTCGCCTTCGCGCTGCTCGGAGTCCTCACCGCGGAGACCGCCACCACGGTTCCCGGCCTGACCGGGGGGCGGCTCACGCGGCTGCAGCGGCTCGACCGCATGTATGGCCTGCTTGCGGTGCTGCTGATCGTCGTTGGGGTGCTGCGCGTGCTCTATGGAGGAAAGGGCGCGGAGTTCTACATGGTGAGCCCGGCGTTCTGGGTGAAGATGGCGGCGTTTCTTGGCGTCGGGCTGCTGTCGATCCCGCCTACGGTGCGGATCATCGGCTGGGGGCGGCGGGCGGCGGGCGAGGCGTCGTTCGCGGTGCCTGCGGGGGAGGTGGCGTCGATGCGGCGATGGTTCGGGGCGCAGTTTGCGCTGTTCGGGGTGATCCCGGTGGCGGCGGCGATGATGGCTCGGGGGTGGTAGGGTAGGGCGCGCTTGGTTGCGCTCTCCTCTGGTCCTTCTGGCTAGCGATCGGAGGGTAGGGGGACGACGCAGGGCGGCCTGCGCCGTCGGTCCTGTCGCGCTGGAGCGCGCAGGCCGTCCGAAGCTCGCCGGCTCTTCGCGCTGTTGCGGCGACGCTTCGCGTCGGCGGCGCTGCGCTCGGCAGCTCGCTTATTGATCCAGGAAGCTCCGCATCTTCCTGCTACGCGACGGATGCTTGAGCTTGCGCAGCGCCTTCGCCTCGATCTGGCGGATGCGTTCGCGGGTGACCGAGAATTGTTGGCCGACTTCCTCAAGCGTGTGATCGGTGTTCATGCCGATGCCGAAGCGCATGCGCAGCACGCGCTCCTCCCGCGGGGTCAGTGAGGCGAGGACGCGGGTGACGGTTTCCTTGAGGTTCGCCTGGATCGCCGCGTCGACCGGGATCACCGCGTTCTTGTCCTCGATGAAGTCGCCGAGATGGCTGTCTTCCTCGTCGCC
>JASLBJ010000062.1 GCA_030146725.1 Sphingomicrobium sp.
CCCATGACGAACACGCGTGCGGCGCTGACGGTGCCCGCAGCGGTCATCATCATCGGCATTCCGCGGCCGTAGACCGCCGCGGCCTCGAGCACCGCCTTGTAGCCGGCGAGGTTGGATTGCGAGGACAGGATGTCCATCGACTGGGCGCGGGTGATGCGCGGCATCCACTCCATCGCGAGCGCATCGAGCCCGGCAGCCGCATAGCCGTCGAGCGCCTGTCCGCGGCGGAACGGGTCGAGCGCTCCGACCAGCAGTGCACCGGCCTCTGCGCCCGAAAGCGTCGCCGGTTCGGGGCCGCTGACGCACAGGATCACACCGGCACTGCGAAGGACGTCGGCGCGGCTGCCGAGGCGTGCGCCGGCAGCTTCGAAGTCGGTGTCGGAGATGAACGCGCCGGCGCCGGTGCCGCTCTCGACGGCGACGTCGGCCCCGAGCGCGATGAACTTCTTCACCGTTTCGGGGATGGCTGCGCAGCGGGTTTCGCCCGCCGCGGTTTCCTTCAGGATCGCGACCTTCACCCGCTTAGGCGATGATCAGGAAGACGACGATGAAGCCAAGGACCGCGCTGATGATCGCGCTCCATTTCAGCATCTTGATGAAGGCCGAATAGTCGCGGGCATGGGCTTTGAAATCCTGCACCGGCGCTTCGTTGGGGGCGGGCTCAACGGCCATGATCATGTCCTTCGCTGGGGATCGTCCTTGCGGGTCTCATAACAAGCGAGGTGGCAAGGCCCAAGTCCTTAACACCGTCTTTACTTATCGGCCCGTAGAAGCTGGCCGAGGAGCCGAGATATCCATGACTGAAGCCCGTATCAGGTCGCTGTTGCTGCTTGATTCCGATCCTGCACAGCGGCGGTTGCTGTCGACCATCGCCGGCCGTGCGGGGTGGACGGTGATCGGCGCGGCCTGCGCCGAGACCGCCGTCGGGCTGCTCCAGGGGCCGCACGGGCGCGAGGTCCAGGCGGCACTCATCGGGAGCTGGGACGCGGAAAGCGGGCCGACGATCATCGATTTGCTGCGCGCCGCGCGGGACGGCCTGCCGATCATTGCCGTTGCCGAGGGGGAGTCGATCGTCGTGGCCGCGGAAGCGATTCGCGCCGGTGCATCGGACTTCATCACGCGCCCGGTCGCGTCCGAGCGACTGCTCGAGGCACTCGCCGTCCATGCCGACCGCCGCCGGGCCGTGGGCGAGCTTGCACCCGTGACCGAGAAGCTTGCGCCGTTGCTGTCGCTAGACCAGCTGGTCGGCGCGTCACCCGACTTCCGCGCGGCGCTTGCGGTGGCTGCCAAGGCCGCCCGCACCCGGCTGCCGATCCTCGTCATCGGCGAAGCGGGCACGGGCAAGGAGACGATCGCCCGGGCCATCCACTCGGCGAGCCTGCGGGCACGCGGACCGATCGCCGTGCTCGACTGCAAGGCCGTCCCTGCGAACATCATCGACAGCGAACTGTTCGGCCATGTCACCGGCGCCTTTCCCGGAGCCTTTTCGGACAAGGTCGGCAAGTTGGTCGCGGTCGACGGCGGCACCCTGCTGCTCGACGAGATCGGCGCGATGCCGCCGGAGACGCAGGCGCTGCTCGACCGCGTGCTCGCAACCGGCGAAGTGCGCCCCGTCGGCCTCAACGGCAGCCACTCGGTCGACGTGCGGGTGATCGCGACGACGAGCCGGCCGTTGCCAGACAGCTTCCATCCGGGGCTTGCCGAGCGGATCGGCGCGACCATCGTCCAACTTCCGCCGCTGCGCGAGTGCAGCAGCGACATCCCGGCGCTCTGCCGTCACCTGCTTGCGCGCTACTCGGAGGATTTCCAGCTTCGCGCATTGTCGATCGGCAATGACGCGCTGGCGGTGCTGATGCGCTACGGCTGGCCGGGCAATGTCCGCCAGCTTGCCGGAGTCCTGTTCCGCGCCGGGCTGCAGTGCGACGGCCAATCACTGACCGCCGACGATTTCCCGCACATCGCGGCCCAGTCGCGCTTCCGTGGGCGCAATAGCGACTTCTCGCCCGAACTCAGCGCGGCGGGCAGTGAGCAGGCCATCGCCGGAGCGCCGTCGGTGACCTTGTTCGGCACCGATGGGCACCTGCGGCCGCTCGACGACATCGAGGCCGATATCATCCGGCTGGCGATCGGACAGTATCGCGGTCGCATGACCGAGGTCGCACGGCGCCTGGGGATCGGCCGTTCGACGCTGTACCGCAAGCTTGGCGAACTGGGCATCGATACGGCCGCCTGAGAAACCTGCCTCGGACTGAGCAAGCGCTGGTAAGGCATCGATCAGCTGGTTCGGGTGCGCTACTGCACTTGCGATGCGCGCGCTTCTTCCTGTTCTGCTGCTGCTTGCCGGATGCGGCGACACCGTAGCGCCGGCCCAACCGCCGCCGTCGGCTTGCAGCGGGCGGGTGTTCGAGGAGATCCGCTTCACCGTCTGCCAGTCGAAGGGCGGCAAGGTCGAGGTCCGCACGTCCGGAGCGTCCGGGGCAGCTTACCGCGGGTTCCTCGAGCTCGAGCAGGCGCTTGGCAAGAGAGCCGGGAGCGTCGCCTTTGCGATGAACGCGGGCATGTTCGACGAGGAAGGCCTTGCGATCGGGCTGCTGGTCGAGGACGGCAAGCAGCTGCATGCGATCAGCCGGCGCGACGGATTTGGCAATTTCCACCTGATGCCCAATGGCGTGTTCCTCGTCCGCCGCAACGGCTCGGCAGCGGTCGTGACCAGCGCGGCATACAAGCCGGCCAAAAACGTCGCGTTCGCA
>JASLBJ010000068.1 GCA_030146725.1 Sphingomicrobium sp.
CGCTTCAAACGCCGCCTCCGCCGCCAGCATTCCCGACTTCATCGCGGTATGCGTGCCCTTGATCCGCGGCACGTTCACGAACCCCGCCGAGCAACCGATCAGCGCCCCGCCCGGGAACACCAGCTTCGGGATCGCCTGGTAACCGCCCTCGTTGATCACCCGCGCGCCATAGGACACGCGCTTGCCGCCCTCGATTTCGGCGCGCACCGCCGGATGCGTCTTCCAGCGCTGCATCTCCTCGAACGGCGAGATGTTGGGATTGGCATAATCCAGCGCGACCACGAACCCGATCGCCACCTGGTTGTTGTCCTGATGGTAGACGAACCCCCCGCCCCACGCATCCTCGAGCGGCCAGCCCTGCGTATGAACCACTCGGCCCGGCTTGTGCCGCTCCGCAGGAACGTCCCATAACTCCTTGATCCCAAGCCCATAAACCTGCGGGCCACTCTTGTCCCGAAGCCCGAACAGCTCGGTCAGCCGCTTGGTCAGGTGCCCCCGCGCGCCTTCTGCGAAAAAGGTATAGCGCGCATGCAATTCCATCCCCGGCTGATGGTCGGCGCGCAAAGTCCCGTCGCGCGCCACCCCCATGTCCCCGGTCGCGACCCCCTTCACCGACCCGTCGTCGTTGAACAGGATCTCGGACGCCGGGAAGCCGGGGAAAATCTCGACCCCAAGCTCCTCGGCCTTGCCCGCCAACCAGCGGCACACATTCCCCAGGCTGGCGGTGAAATTGCCGTCATTGTGCATGAAGCCCGGCATCGTCCACTCGGGAATTTGCCTTTTGCCCTTGGCGCTTAGCACCCAATGCTGATTTTCGGTTACAGCGACGGTCAGCGGCGATCCGAGTGTCCGCCAATCCGGCAGCAACTCGTCCATCGCGCGCGGATCGATCACCGCCCCGGACAGAATATGCGCCCCGACCTCGCTCCCCTTCTCGAGCACGCAAACTGCGATTTCACGTCCCGTCTCGGCGGCAAGTTGCTTGAGCCGGATCGCAGCACTCAGCCCGGCCGGACCGGCGCCGACGATAACCACGTCATATTCCATCGATTCCCGGGCGCTCATCAGCTTCCTCTCGTCGCGCCGCGCGGGCGCTTCATCCTCCCCTGCCCTGCCAATTGATTGACGGTCCAGTCAATGCTCGTCGAGGATGGCCGAGTGGGTGGGGAAACGGGTCAGATGCACGCGGACGCGGCCGCCAGCCTGCTTGGCTGGTGGCTGGATTCCGGCGTCGACGTCGCAATCGCCGAAACCCCGCGCGACTGGACCAGACCCGCTGCCGCCCCCGCTCCCAAGGCAGCCGCTCAAGCCCCCGCACCCGTCCAGGCTCCACCACCGCCCGAGGACCTCGCACCGCTCCTCGCCTGGCTGCGCGACTCCCCCGACTTGCCCCTCGCCGCATCGAACGCGCGCCGGATCCTCCCCCACGGCCCCGAAGCCGCCCCGATCATGCTGATCAGCGAAATGCCCGACGGCGACGATGCTGCCGACGGCCAACCGATCGGCGGCGACGCCTGGCAGCTCGCAACCCGAATGCTCGCCGCCATCGCCATCGCGCCCGACGCCGCCTACAGCGCATCCCTGTCCTGCTTCCACGCCCCCGGCACGCGCCTCAGCCCCGACGAAATCGCCGCCTGCGCCGATCTCGCCCGCCGCCACGTCGCCGCCGCCCGCCCCAGGCGCCTGCTGTTGTTCGGCGACGGCCCCAGCCGCGCCCTCTTGGCCAAGCCGATAACCGAGGCCAGAGGCCATGTTCACAAAGTGGAAGGCGTGCGTACTGTAGTGACCTTTCACCCGCGCCAATTGCTCGCTCGCCCAAGCTTCAAGGCGCAGGCCTGGCGCGACTTGTTGCTGCTCATGGAGAATGACGCTTGAAACCCGCTTTCCTGCCCTTTCTCCTGCTCGCCGGCGCGGCCCCCGCCGCCGCCCAGGATCCGCTCGCGCCCTTGCCGAGCCAGCCGCCCTTGGCCGGCACGCCTTTGCAGACCGAACCGGCGTCGGTCGGTGCGCCTCTCCCCACCCCGCCCGCGTCGCTCGCGACCCAGCCGGTCTTTCCCCCACCGACGGCCCCGCTGACCGTCCCGACCGTCTCCGGAGCAACCATCCAGCGGCCGCTCACCCCGCCTCCCCCGCCCGTCGCGATCGTCCAGGCGCCGCGCGACTGGCGCGGAGTCTTCGCTGCCATCCGCCGCGGCGAATGGGCCGCCGCCCGGGCCGGGATCGCAACCCTCCCGCAAGGTCCGCTGACCGCGCTCGCCCGCGCCGAACTCTACACCGCCAAGGGATCGCCGGTCGTCGGCCTCGACCGCCTCCAGTCGCTGGTCGCCGAAGCTCCGGATCTTCCCCACGCCGAGAAGATCGCGGTCCTCGCAACCACTCGCGGCGCCACCCAGCCGTTGCTGATCGCGCAGCGCCGTCCGCTCGCGATGCTTGGCATTCCCCCGACGCGCTACCGCGCCCGCCCGGTCTCGGGCGAACCCGCCGCCGACGCGCTGCGCCTCGCACTCGACCCGCTGGTCAAGGTCAACGACGCTCTCGGCGCCGAGGCCCTGCTGCTGCAAAGCGCCCCGTTCATCTCCGCACCCGCACGCGCCGAAGCCGGCCAGCGCGTCGCCTGGGTCTATTACATCAACCGCCAGGACGCCGAGGCCCGCCGGGTCGCGGACACCTGGCGCAACGGCGCCACCGGCGAATGGGTCGGCCACTCCGCCTGGGTCTCCGGCCTCGCCTCGTGGCGGCTTGGCGACTGCAATGCCGCCAGCCGTGCCTTCCGTGAAGTCGCCGCGAGCTCGTCGCAGCGCGAGCTTGGCGCCGGCGGCTATTACTGGGCCGCACGCGCGGAGCAGGCGTGCCGCCGCCCGCAATCGGTCGAGCAACTGCTTCGCGCCGCCGCTTTCTCGAACGAAAGCTTCTACGGCCTGCTCGCCAAGGAAACGCTCGGGACCGAAACCCGCATGCCGCCCGACCCGCACAGCCATGCGCAGCAGGTCGAGCACCTCCCCAACGTCCGCCGCGCGGTCGAACTGGTCGCCATCGGCGAGCGCCCGCTGGCCGAGGAACTGCTTCGCCACCAGGCCAAGATCGGCAACCCGCAGGATCATCACGGCCTGATCGAATATGCCAAGAAACTCGACCTCGCCGGAGCCCAGTTCTGGCTTGCCCACAACGGCCAGCGCGGCGCCACCGCCGACCCCCAGGACCGTTACCCGACCCCGCGCTGGAGCCCGCTGACCGGCTGGCGGATCGATCCCGCGCTCGCCTTCGGCCATGTCATCCAGGAATCGACCTTCATCGCCCATGCGGTCAGCCCCGCAGGGGCCGTCGGCCTGATGCAGGTCCGCCCCGGCACCGCCGCCGACATGGCCCGAGCACGGGGCATCACGTACGACCGCAACGTCCTCACCGACCCCAGCTACAATCTCGAGTTCGGGCAAAGCTTCATCGAGAAGATGCGCGGCAACCAGGC
>JASLBJ010000074.1 GCA_030146725.1 Sphingomicrobium sp.
CCCCGCGCGCGCATTCTCGGCGGCGCGGTCGCCGGCGTTCCCCCGCGGATCATGGGCGTAGGCCCCGCACCCGCGAGCGAGAAACTGCTCCGCCGCCTCGGTCTGACCATCGCGGACTTGGACGTCATCGAACTCAACGAAGCCTTCGCAGCGCAGGCGCTAGCCGTCACCCGCAAGCTCGGCCTTTCCGACGAAGACCCCCGCGTAAACCCGAACGGCGGAGCGATTGCCCTCGGCCACCCGCTCGGCATGTCCGGCGCTCGCCTGGCAATGACTGCGACCGAGCAGCTCCAGCGGACCGGCGGCCGCTACGGGCTGGCTACCATGTGCATCGGCGTCGGCCAGGGCATCGCTTTGGTCGTGGAGCGGGTCTGACCGATCCAGCCGCCATCCTCGCAGTCCTCGCCGACGTGCCCGATCCCGAGATCCCCGCGGTCTCGGTCCTTGACCTCGGCATCGTCCGCGGCGTCGAGGACGGCCGCGTGATCGTCACCCCGACCTACTCGGGCTGCCCCGCGACGCTCTACATCGAACAGTCGATCCGCGCTGCACTCGATGCCGCCGGATACCGCTCGATCGGGATCGAAACCCGCATCTCCCCGCCGTGGACCACGGACTGGATCAGCGATGCCGGCAAGGCCAAGCTCGCCGCCTACGGCATCGCCCCGCCCGACCTCGCGAAAACCGCGACCTGCCCCCAATGCGGCTCGACCGAGACCCAGGAAGTCAGCCGCTTCGGCTCGACTCCCTGCAAGGCCCAATGGCGCTGCATCTCATGCCTGGAACCCTTCGACCGCTTCAAGTGCCACTGATTTGTTGAGGTGAGTCGGCTCCGGCCCGCGCCCCCACCCGGCCACCCATCCAGTATGATCCTGTAGGTGGCCGGGTGGGGGTGCAGGCCGGTGCCGACTTCGCTTCAGCGACCAGCAAAAAGCATCACCATTCGGCGAAGCTGCCGTCATGCTGGCGCCAGATCGGGTTACGCCAGCGGTGGCCTTCCTTCGCCGCCTCGCGCACCGCATCCTCGTTGATCGTCACCCCAAGACCCGGCCCGGTCGGGATCGGCAGATAGCCGTCGACCGGAGTCAGCACTGCCGGATCGGTCACATAGGTGTAGAGGTCCGCCCCGACATTGTAGTGAATGCCGAGACTCATCTCCTGAATCGCGACATTGGGCGTGCAGGCGGCAAGCTGCAAACACGCACCCAGCGCCAACGGCCCCAACGGGCAGTGCGGCGCCACCGCCACGTCGAACGCCTCGGCCATCGCGGCGATCTTGCGACACTCGAGCAGGCCCCCGGCATGGCTGAGGTCGGGCTGGATGATGTCCACTGCGCCAGCAAGGAAGAACGGCTTGAAGTCCCACCGCGAATAGAGTCGCTCGCCGAGTGCGATCGGAGTCGAGACCATGTCCGCGATCTGCCGCAGCCCCTCGGGGTTTTCCGACAGCAATGGCTCCTCGATGAACAACAACCCCATCGGCTCGAGCACCTTGGCCAGCTGCTTGGCCATCGGCCGGTGTACGCGCCCATGAAAGTCGAGCCCGACGTCCATTCCCGCGGCCTGCGCCGCCTCGACCCGCCGGATCACCTCGTCGAACACCCGCGGCGTGCCGATCCAGTCGAGCTCGGCGGTCGCGTTCATTTTGACCGCCGAAAAGCCCTGTCCGCGCCGCGCCGCCGAGGCGTCCGCGATCTCGTCGGGCCGGTCGCCCCCGATCCACGCATAGGCGCGCACGCGGTCGCGAACGCGCCCGCCGAGCATCTCCCACGCGGGCAGGCCGTAGCGCTTGCCCTTGAGGTCCCACAGCGCCTGCTCGAGCCCGGCAAGCGCCGACATCAGCACCGGCCCGCCGCGATAGAAGCCGCCGCGATAGCCGACCTGCCAGACATCCTCGATCGCATTGGTGTCATGACCGATGAACCGGTCGCGCAACGCCTCGAATGCGCCCGCGACCGCTTCGCCATGCCCCTCGAGGCTGCCCTCGCCCCAGCCGACCGCACCGTCGCCGTCCTCGACCCGCACGAACAGCCAGCGCGGCGCCACCAGGAAAGTCTCGATGCGGGCGATGACGGCCATGGCTATTCCCCGTCGAGGCTGTGGTGGCTGATGCGGCGTCCTGCTGCATCGTCGTCGCTGTGGTCGCTCAGTTTCTTGACCGGCACCACCAGGCACACGCTCGATGCCGGAAGCACGTTGCGCCAGTCGGCGATCAGCTGCTTGTAGGCCTTGCCGACGTTGCGGATCTTGCGGTCGAGATCGAACAAGCCGAGCGGATTGACGTTGCCGTTCTTTTCGCGAAGCGCGGTGTCCCAGTCGATCTGGTCGATCAGGCTGTACCAGGTGAAGCCGACGGTCGGGATTCCGACGTTGCGCAGCCGCAGCACGTTGGCCCACTCCTTCCACAGCCATTTGACCGCCTCGTCGCCGTGGGTGCCTTCCCACAGGTTGGTCTCGGTGTGCATGATCGGCACTCGGTAGCGGTTGTAATATTGCCGCGTGATCTCGGAATAGCCGAACACCTCGCCAGCCGATACGGTACGGCCATCGGCGAACACGCGATGCTCGTTGAGCATGTAATAATCGTTGCCCATGATGCAGTGCTGCTTGAGCCGGTGCTCGAGGAACCAGTGATACTCCTCCCGGGTCATGCCGTTATCGGTCAGATATTCGTACATCCCGCTTTCGACGCGGCGACCGTAATTGAGGTCGAGGCTGAGAAAGCGCATCTGGTTGAGCACTTCGGCGCGCGGAATCGCGGCCGGGCTGTCGGCATGGTAATATTCGGACGATTCCGACTGGATGAAGATCGCGTCGTGGCGGCGCTTGAGGATTTCGATCATCCCCATGACATTGGCTTTGACGATGTGCTTGAGGGCGGTGACGAACGATTTGTCGTCCTTGGTCTGCTCGTTCCACCAGCCGTATTTCGCCGAGAAGACCGCGCAGATGAACATCTCGTTGATCGGCGTGTAGAGCTGCACCCACGGATAGCGCTCGGCGAATACCCCCGCATAAGTCGCGAACAGTTGCGGGAAGTCGGGGTTCTGGAAATTGCCGATCCAGTCGGGCACGCCGAAGTGGCACAAATCGACGATCGGCGTGATGTCGCGGCGGCGAAGCTCCGCGAAGGTGATGTCGGTGAACTCCCAGTCGTATTTGCCGGGCGCCAGATAGGTGCGGTGGATCGGCGGCCCGTAGCGCAGGTAGTTGATGCCGATTTCCTGGACGCAGTCGAAATCCTCCATCCACCGATCGTAGTGGCCGGTGACCTCCATCTGGTCGACTCGGGTCTTGCCGTGGTCGATCGTCGGGATGCTGTTCTCGATCCCGGTCGCAAACATGAAATTGGCGATGACTGTCTCTCCCGGCTGCCTGTTCCCGCTCGTCGGGCGGCAGCGCATTTCACGTCCGTACCGAAATCGCTGCGCGGAGCGAAGGTTTCGCCTGTCGAAAAGAAAGCTGGGGCCGAAAAGAAAAGCGGGGGCTGTCGCGTGGCCGGCCTTTCGCTATGGGGCTCAAGCATGCGCTTCGCCGAAGGTTTCATCGCGGTCGACTGGGGCACGACCAACCGCCGCGCCTATCTGATCGATGGCTCGGGCGGGTGCGTCGATGAGTTCGAGGACGGCGAGGGAATCCTCTCGGTCGGACCGGGCGAGTTCCCGGCGGCCGTTGCCCAGATCCACGACCGCCTCGGTAAGCAGCCGCTGCTGCTCGGCGGGATGATCGGCTCCAATCGCGGCTGGGTCGAGGCGCGCTATGTCCCGACTCCCGCCGGGATCGACGATCTTGTCGGCGCGCTGGTGTGGGCAGCGCAGGATGCGGCGATCATCCCCGGCGTCTCGCACCTTGGCGAGACCCGCGCCGACGTGATGCGCGGCGAGGAGGTGCAGCTGCTCGGGGCCGTGACGGTCGGCACGATCCCGCCCGACTGCACCGTCTGCCATCCGGGCACCCACAACAAATGGGCGCGGATTGCCGGCGGCCGGATCGTCGATTTCCGCACGGTGATGACCGGCGAACTGTTCAACCTGCTCAAGGAGCACAGCATCCTCGCCGACCTGCTTGGCGAAGACGCCGAGCCAGGGGATGCCTTTTGTGCGGGAGCCCGCCACGGGCTCGCCCACGACGACCTCCAGTCCGAGCTGTTCGCGGTGCGCGCCCGAGTGCTGCTCGGCACTGCGCAGCGGGAGGACGCCGCCTCCTACACCAGCGGCCTGCTGATCGGCAGCGACCTTCGTATCGGCCTGTCTGAGGCCGGCGCCGAACCGATCATCGTCATGGGCCGCCCCGAGCTCACCAGCCTGTTCGCCGCAGCGCTCGCGGTCGCAGGCCGCGAGGCAGTCGAACTCGACGGGGAGGAATGCTTCCTCGCCGGGATCGCCCAGATCGCGAGGAGGATCGGATGAGTGCCGTCGCGGACTTCCGGCGCTATTTCCACGAATGCCCATTGGTCGCGATCATCCGCGGAGTGAATCCGGCGGAGGCCGAGGACATCGGCCAGGCGATTTTCGACGCCGGCATCCGGATCATCGAAGTCCCGCTCAACTCCCCCGATCCGCTGGCGAGCATCGAACGATTGGCAGCCCGTCTTGGCGACCGGGCGCTGATCGGCGCCGGAACCGTGCTCAGCACCGGACAGGTGGCGGATGTCGCAAGCGCCGGCGGCCGGCTGATCGTCTCGCCGAGCACGAATCCCGCGGTGATCGCCGCAACCGGTGCAGCGGGCCTGGTCTCGTGCCCGGGTTATTTCACCGTGTCCGAAGCCTTCGCCGCGCTCGATGCCGGTGCCCATGCACTCAAGCTGTTCCCCGCCGAGGGCGCGAGCCCGGCGGTGGTCAAGGCACAACGCGCGGTGATCCCCGCCGATGTGCCGCTGCTGGTCGTCGGCGGGGTCACTGCGAGCACCATGCAGCCGTGGCTCGACGCCGGCGCAAGCGGGTTCGGACTTGGCTCGGGCGTGTACAAGGCCGGGCGTTCGACAGAGGAGACCGGGATGAAAGCGCGCCAGTTCGTCGAGGGGCTGCAACGCT
>JASLBJ010000050.1 GCA_030146725.1 Sphingomicrobium sp.
GGCGACCATGTAATGGCGGCCGTGATGCTCGAACGTCTCGACCAGCAGTTCCTCGGGCTCGGGCAGGCGCGATTTTCGGTCCTGTACCTCGAGCCAGTCGCGGACTTCGTCGGGAAAGCGGTGCCAGTCGTTGCGGTCGCACAGCATGTGGCGAACTCGGTTCGCGAGGTGGGTAGTCATCGACATCCGCTGGCCACCATAAGTGACGATCCGCGCCGACTTGGACGAGGCGTGGACGAAGATCTCGCCGTCCTGGATGCGCTCGACCTCGAGGCTCAATCCGGCGAAGAAGAAATGGTCGCCGGGCGCCAGCGTCGAGGCGAACCCCTCCTCGACCGTGCCCAGCCGCCGCCCGCTCTTGAAGCGCACCACCAGCAACTGCGCCTCGACGATGATCCCGGCGTTCATGCGGTGCTGCACCGCGACGATCGGCCGCGCGATCCGCCAGCGCCCGTCGGGGTCCTGCACCAGCCGTCGGAAGCGGTCGTAGGCCTTGAGCGCATAGCCCCCGGTGGCGATGAACCCTAGCACCTCGGAAAAGGTCTCGGGCTTGAGCCCCGCATAGGGCGCGGCGGAGTGGATTTCGGCGAGCAATTCCGCTTCGACGAACGGCGTGGCGCAGGCGACCGCGAGGATATGCTGGGCGAGCACGTCGAGCGCTCCGGGGCGAAAGGTTTCGGGATCGAGCTCGCCTTCACCGACCGCGTCGAGCGCGGCGCGGGCCTCGAGATATTCGAAGCGATTGCCGGGCACGATCATGCCCTTGCTCGGCTCGTCGAGGCGGTGGTTGGCGCGGCCGATCCGCTGAAGCAGGCGCGAGCTGCCCTTGGGCGCCCCCATCTGGATGACGAGGTCGATGTCGCCCCAGTCGATGCCCAGGTCGAGGCTCGAGGTCGCGACGAGCCCGCGCAGGCGGCCGTCGGCCATCGCCGCCTCGATCTTGCGCCGTGCTTCGAGCGCGAGGCTGCCGTGGTGGATCCCGATCGGCAGCTTGCCGTCGTTGACCGCCCACAGATCCTGGAAGATCAGCTCGGCAAGGCCCCGTGTGTTGCAGAACACGAGCGTGGTCTTGTGGGATTCGATCAGCGTCATCACGTCGCGGATCGCGTGGCGGCCCGAATGGCCCGACCACGGGATGCGTCCGTCGGGGATCAGGATCGAAAGGTCCGGCTCTGCACCGGGATCGCCGATGACGAGGTCGACGAGCGTCTCGTCGGCATCGGGCGCAAGCCAGCCGCGATAGGCGTCGGGATCGCTGATCGTCGCCGACAGGCCGACCCGCCGAATCCCGGGCGCAAGCGCCTGCAGCCGGCCGAGCGACAAGGCCAGCAGGTCGCCACGCTTCTCCTTGGCAAAGGCGTGCAACTCGTCGACTACGACGGTCTTCACCCCCGCGAACAGCGTCGCACTGTCGGTGTAGCTGAGCAGCAGGCTGAGCGACTCGGGCGTGGTCAGGAGGATGTGCGGCGGCCGGATACGCTGCCGCGCCTTGCGGTCGGACGGCGTGTCGCCGGTGCGGGTCTCGATGCGGATCGGCAGCCCCATCTCTTCGACCGGACCGACGAGGTTGCGCTGGACGTCAACCGCGAGCGCCTTGAGCGGCGAGATGTAGAGGGTGTGGAGGCCGTCCGCGGGCTCATCCGCAAGCTCGCAGATGGTCGGCAGGAACCCCGCCAGCGTCTTGCCCGCGCCCGTTGCCGCAACCAGCAGCGCACTTCGTCCGCGCCGCCCGAGCTCGAGCATTTCGAGCTGATGGCGGCGGGGCGCCCACCCGCGTGTCTCGAACCAGCGCGCGACCTGCTCCGGCAGGTCGGGCTGCTCCGGCGGGTCGGGTTTGTTCAAGGAACGTCGGTCCCGACGCGGCGGCGCCGCAGGTCCGGCTCGCTCAGAGGCCGTCGGTCCCGTCGCGGCGGCGCTGCTCCTCCGCCTCATAATTGGCGTGGGTCGCGCGTTCGGTCTGCTCGGTCGAATCGGTCGCAGCCGGGCCCGACTGTCCGCTTCGCCGCGTGCGCAGCACGACGAAGATGAAAACCGCCAGCAGGATGATTGGCCCGACGATCGTCGTCAGCCCCCACAGCGTTTCGTCCATTGCTCGTCCTTTCCTGCCCGGAACCGTCGGGCCCTCTGATCCACTATAGCTCGCGATGGCACGCCCTGGTTCCTGGATCGAGCCTTTTCCCGAAGGCATCTTCGTCGCGCCCGCCGACGCCTGGGTCGATCCGTCGGACGCGAAGCCGCGCGCGCTGGTGACCCACGGCCATGCCGACCATGCGCGCGGCGGGCACGGCGAGGTGTGGGCGACGCCCGAGACGCTTAGCATCATGGACACGCGCTACGGCGAACAGACCGGGCATCCGGTCGCCTATGGCGAAACCGTGCGGCTGGGCGGGGTCGACGTCAGCTTCGTGCCCGCGGGCCATGTGCTTGGATCGGCGCAGATCCTGCTCGAGTACAACGGCGAGCGGGTGGTCGTCTCCGGCGACTACAAGCGCCGCGCCGACCCGACCTGCGCACCGTTCGTGGTCACGCCGTGCGACATCTTCATTACCGAGGCGACGTTCGGCCTGCCCGTGTTCCGCCATCCGGACACCGGCAGCGAAGTCGACCGGCTGCTTCACCGCCTCCACGCCGACCCGGGGCGCTGCATCCTCATCGGCGCCTATGCGCTGGGCAAGGCGCAGCGGCTGATCGTCGAAATCCGCAACCGCGGCCACCACGCGCCGATCTACTATCACGGCGCCATGGAGCGGCTGTGCCGGCTGTACGAAGCACTCGGCGTTCCGCTCGGCGAGCTTCGTCCGGCCACGGGAGTGCCCAAGGCAGAGATCGCCGGCCATATCGTGATCTGCCCGCCCGGAGCGCTCAACGACCGCTGGTCGCGGCGCCTGCCCGACCCGGTCACCGCGATGGCCTCGGGCTGGATGCGCATCCGCGCCCGCGCCCGCCAGCGTAACGTCGAACTGCCGCTGATCATCTCCGACCATGCCGACTGGGACGAGCTGACCACCACCATCCGCGAGGTCGCGCCGAAGGAAGTGTGGATCACCCACGGCCGCGAGGACGCGCTCAAGCACTGGTGCATGACCCACCAGATCAAGGCCCGCGAGCTTAACCTCGTGGGCTATGAGGACGAGGACGATTGAGTCTTTGTTGCGTTAAGACGGCACCAGCCCGCACCCCCACCCGGCCACCCATCCAGTATGATCCTGTGGGTGGCCGGGTGGGGGTGCGGGCCGGTGCCGTCTACTAACAAAAAGCGCGGGCTGGTGCCGCCCACTAACAAACAAACTACCGCCTCGCCGGCTTTCCATGCGGCTTGCCGCGCGGCCTGGCTTCGGCTTCGTCACTGCGCGGTTCGGCGATGTCGATCAGCAGTCCTTCATCCTCGGGCGCGATGGTCGCGCGCTTGAGCGCCTTGATGAAGTTCTGCGCCGAGCGCTCGGTCACCTGGAAGTAGCTTTCGTTGGCGGCGATCCGGATCGCGCCGATCTCGGTGCGGCCGAGGTGCCCGTAACGGCAGATCACCGGAAGCAGCCAGCGCGGGTCGGCGTTGTGGCGGCGGCCGGCGTTGATCCGGAACCACTTGGCATTCTCGAAGCCGGGGCGCGGACCGCCCTCGGCCGGACGACCCTCGCCATCGGCAAGCAGGTCCTCCGGGGCCGGGAGGTCGCTCCGCAACGCGCGGACCAGTGCGGCCGCGATCGCTTCCGGCGGCAGCGTCGCCATGACTTGCCGGGACAGCGCGACGTCGTCCTCGTCCGGCTCGACCGGGGTCGCGACCCTGGCAAGCAGCCGGTCGCGGTCGTTCTTGCGGATCTCCGCCGGCGTCGGGGCGCCGATCCACTCGGCCTGGATGCGGGCGCCGCGCAACATCGTCTCGACCGCGCGGCGACGCCGGACCGGAACGATCAGCACCGCGGTGCCCTTGCGCCCTGCCCGCCCGGTTCGGCCCGAGCGGTGCTGGAGCCCCTCGGCATCGCGCGGCAATTCGACATGGATGACCAGCGACACCGACGGCAGGTCGATTCCCCGCGCGGCGACGTCGGTCGCGACGCACACCCGCGCGCGCTGGTCGCGCAGCGCCTGGAGCGCGTGGTTGCGTTCGGACTGGCTGTGCTCGCCCGACAGTGCAACCGCCTGGAAGCCGCGCTCGGTCAGGCTTGCGTGCAGCCGCCGGACGGCGTCGCGAGTAGCGCAGAACAGGATCGCGGTCTCGGCCTCGTGGAAGCGAAGCAGATTGACGACGACATGCTCGATGTCGGTCGGGTTCACGGTGACCGCCTGGTAGGCGATGTCCTGATGCGCCTCGCGGTCGCCAAGCGTTTCGATGCGCAGCGCGTCGCGCTGGTAACGGCGGGCAAGCGCGAGAATCGGGCGCGGCATCGTCGCCGAGAACATCAGCGTCCGGCGGGTGTCGGGAGTCGCGTCGAGAATCTCCTCGAGCTCCTCGCGAAAGCCCATGTCGAGCATCTCGTCGGCCTCGTCGAGCACCGCGACCCGAAGCGCGGTCATCACCAGCGCCCCGCGCTCGAGATGGTCGCGAAGCCGCCCCGGAGTCCCGACGACGATATGCGCGCCCGCGTTGAGCGCACGCCGTTCCTTGATCGGGTCCATGCCCCCGACGCAGGTGACCACCCGCGCGCCGGCTTCGGCATAGAGCCACTCGAGCTCCTTGCTGACCTGGATCGCAAGCTCGCGAGTCGGGGCGATGACCAGCGCCAGCGGCTCGCGCGACCATTCGGCGCGTTCTTCCGGCAGCAGCTGCGCCGCCATCGCCAGCCCGAACGCGACCGTCTTGCCCGACCCGGTTCGCGCCGAGACGATCATGTCACGGCCGTGCGCCTCCTCGGCCAGCACGCCGGACTGGACCGGAGTGAGCTCGGAATAGCCGCGCGCGTCTAGCGCGCTGGCCAGCGCGGGATGGATCTTGAGGTCGGGCATGGTTGAGCAGTTAGCGCTTTGCCCCACCGATTCAAGCTGGCGCGCCTTATGGTAGGCCTGCCATTCAAGCTGGCGCGCTTTATGGTAGGCCTGCCATTCAAGCTGGCGCGCCCTAGCTTGAGCCTGCCGCCGCCCGGCGCCGGGCCGCGACCCGCCACAAAGTGACGATCCCGATCAGCATCCAGATCACGTTGAGCACGGCCGAGGGAATCGCCCCGTGCCACCAGCCGTTGACGATGAACCCCGCCGCGCCGGCGACATTCATCGCCTGGTAGAGCGGCGACTGGCCGGTGACCCTGCCGATCGACAGCAGCAGATAGCCGCCGAGGATCAGCGCCGCACCGATCCAGCCGGCGGCCTCGACCGCAAGTTCGGTCCCGCTCAGCTTGCCAGCCGCCTAAGCACGTAGGGCAGGATTCCCCCGGCGTGGAAATATTCGAGCTCGTTATAGGTGTCGATGCGGCAACGCGCCGTGAAGGTCCGAGTCGCCCCATCCTGCCCGGTGACCGTGACCTCGACGTCCTGGCGCGGCTTGATCTCCGCCACGCCCGAGATGCTGAAGCTTTCGCTTCCGTCGAGACGCAGCGTCGCGGCGGTCTCGCCGTCGAGGAACTGGAGCGGGAGAACGCCCATGCCGACGAGGTTGGAGCGGTGGATCCGCTCGAAGCTCTCGGCGACGACCGCGCGCACGCCGAGCAGCACCGTGCCCTTGGCCGCCCAGTCGCGCGACGAACCGGTGCCATATTCCTTGCCGGCAAGCACCACCAGCGGCGTTCCTTCCGACTGATAGCGCATCGCCGCGTCGTAGATCGGCAGCACTTCGCCCGATGGCGCGTGGCGAGTCATCCCACCCTCGACATTGTCGAGCATGCGGTTGCGGATGCGGATGTTGGCGAAGGTGCCGCGCATCATCACCTGGTGGTTGCCGCGGCGTGCGCCATAGCTGTTGAACTCGGCGCGGCTGACCTGATGCTCCTGGAGGTAGCTTCCGGCCGGGCTGTCGGCCTTGATCGCGCCGGCGGGCGAGATGTGATCGGTCGTGATCGAGTCCCCGAACACCGCAAGTGCGCTGGCGCCGACGATGTCCTCGGGCGCCGCCGCGGTCATCGTCATGCCGGTGAAATAGGGCGGGTTCTGGATATAGGTCGACGTGGGCGGCCACGCATAGGTGTCGCTGCCGGTGATCTCGATCCTGCGCCAGCGCTCGTCGCCGGCATAGACGTCGGCATAGCGCGCGCGGAACATGTCGGAGTGGACGTGCTGCTCGATCATCGAACGCACTTCCTCGTTGGTCGGCCAGATGTCGCGCAGGTACACCGGCTCGCCGTTGGTCCCGATGCCGATCGGCTCGCCGGCAAGGTCGGAGCGGACGGTGCCTTTCAGCGCATAAGCGACGACCAGCGGCGGCGAGGCGAGATAGTTGGCGCGGCAGTCGGGGGACACCCGGCCTTCGAAGTTGCGGTTGCCGCTGAGCACGCTGACCGCGACCAGGTCATGGTCGCTGATCGCCTTCGAGATCGGCGCGGCGAGCGGCCCCGAATTGCCGATGCAGGTGGTGCAGCCGTAACCGACCAGATCGAAGCCCAGAGCATCGAGATCGTCGGCAAGCCCGCTGGCGTTGAGATAGTCGGTGACCACCTGGCTGCCCGGCGCGAGGCTGGTCTTGACCCACGGCTTGGGCAGCAGGCCGCGCTGGCGCGCCTTGCGCGCGACGAGGCCGGCGGCGACCAGCACCGACGGGTTGGAGGTGTTGGTGCAGCTGGTGATCGCGGCGATGACGACGTCGCCATTGCCAAGGTCGTACTGCTCGTCCTCGACCGCCACGCGCGGGTCGTTGTGCTTCTTGTAGGTGGTCTCGAGCTCGGCGTTGAACTGGTCGTCGACGTCCCCCAGCAGCACCCGGTCCTGCGGCCGCCGCGGACCGGCGAGCGAGGGCTGGATCGTCGCCATGTCGAGCTCGAGCGTGCTGGTGAACCACGGCTCGGGGCTGGTCTCGTCGCGCCACAGGCCCTGCGCCTGGCAATAAGCCTGCACCAGAGCGATCCGCTCCTCGTCGCGGCCGGTCAGGCGCAGATATTCGAGCGTCCGGTCGTCGACCGGGAAAAAGCCGCAGGTCGCGCCATATTCGGGCGCCATGTTGGCGATCGTCGCGCGGTCCGCCAGGCTGAGCGCCGCCAGGCCGGGCCCGTAGAACTCGACGAACCGGCCGACAACGCCCTTGGCGCGAAGCATCTGGGTGACCGTCAGCACCAGGTCGGTCGCGGTGATCCCCTCGCCGAGTGCGCCGTCGAGGCGGAAGCCGACGACTTCGGGGACGAGCATGCTGACCGGCTGGCCGAGCATCGCCGCCTCGGCCTCGATCCCGCCGACTCCCCAGCCAAGCACGCCGAGCCCGTTAACCATCGTCGTATGGCTGTCGGTGCCGACCAGAGTGTCGGGGTAGGCGACCGTCTCGCCGGTCTGGTCTTCGCTCGACCAGACGCACTGGGCGAGATTCTCGAGGTTGACCTGGTGGCAGATGCCGGTGCCCGGCGGAACGACCTTGAAATTGTCGAACGCCGACGCGCCCCATTTGAGGAATTCGTAGCGCTCGCCGTTGCGGGCATATTCGAGCTCGACGTTGCGGCCGAACGCCTGCGGGGTGCCGAACTCGTCGACCATCACGCTATGGTCGATGACGAGGTGGACGGGGACCAGCGGATTGATCTTCTGCGGGTCGCCGCCAAGCGACTTCATCGCATCGCGCATCGCCGCGAGGTCGACCACCGCCGGAACCCCGGTGAAATCCTGCATCAGGACCCGGGCGGGGCGATACTGGATCTCGCGGCTGATGCTGCGTTCCTTGAGCCAGTCGACGATCGCTGCAAGGTCCTCGCGAGTGACCGTCACTCCGTCCTCGAAGCGCAGCAGATTCTCGAGCAGCACCTTCATCGAGAACGGCAGGCGGTCGATGTCGCCAAGCGCCTCGGCGGCCTTGGCGAGCGAATAATATGCATAGGTCTTGTCGCCGACCTGAAGGGTGCTGCGGGTCTTGAGGCTGTCCTGGCCGGTCGGGATCATGGCCTATCCTTGCTTGATTGCGGGGGCGAGTGCTTCGGCGGCCCTTAGCAAGGCGCCCCCGCGCCCGCAAAGGGCGCTTACCCTTTTGCGGCGACCTTGCGCCCGCAAACCGGGCTTACCCTCTTGCGGCGATCTTGCGCCGGGGACGGGCGCGGACCTTCTGCGCCTCCTCGTCCAGCGCCTCGGCGGCAGCGCGCTTTGCCGCGGCCCGCTCGCGCGGATCGCCGGCCGCCTCGCCAGCCTCATCGATCGCGTCGGTAACCTCCTGCTTGAGCTCGCGGATGTCGGCTTCGTCGAGCTCCTCGATCCCGGCCATCTCGTTGCGCGCGCCCTTCATCGCGATCACCAGCTCGTCGATCTTGGCGTGCATCGCGACATCGCGGCGGTGGGCATCGGCCTCGCGCACGTCCTGGCGGTTGAGCACCATCTGGGTAAAGGTGATCGCCAGGATCGACAGGATCGCGGTCAGCAGGTCGGTGGCCAGGCCGACCATGAACCACAAGCCGCAAACGAGGATGACCCCGACCTGGGCGAAGGGATGAGCGGCGATGTCGGACACCCGGGTCGAGATCTTGCAGCCGATGCGCTCGAGGACGCCTTTGGTGCGGGATTCGGTCATCTGGCCGGAGGGTAACGAGTTAACCTGGATCAGGTTGCGCCGGATCGACGACTTGCTGCGCCGGGCGGCGCCGAGACGACTCCGTTTCGGCGCCAACCTGTGCAACAAGCTTGCTCGCGGATGAACGCCGCTTGGTAGCAGGGGAGCGCGACGCCATGGCTCACGATAGCGACTATTACCGCCGCCGGGCAGCCGAGGCGCGGTCGGTCGCCTGCCGCAAGGACGACGGCGACGGGGTCGAGGTCGCCGGTCAGCTTGCGCTGGCCTATGCGGCGCTTGCCCGCCGCCGCAGCGGAGCGGCCGACGCCATCGTCGCGCCCGAAGCGGGACAGTTGCTGCTGCGCGACTAGATCCAGCCGCGCCGGTGCAGCACCCACAGCGGCAGCACCGCGCTTGCAAGCATCAGCGTCAGCGCGAACGGATAGCCATAGAGCCAGCCAAGCTCGGGCATGTGCTCGAAGTTCATCCCGTAGAGCCCCGCGATCAGCGTCGG
>JASLBJ010000002.1 GCA_030146725.1 Sphingomicrobium sp.
TGAAGCCGGTGGGCCGCAGCGGCGCGTTGAGCCTGAAGCGGGTTCGTCGGTTCAGCCGCGCCCTTCGACTCTTCGACAAAGCTCGGGAGAGCCTTCGCTCAGGACGAGCGGGGAGAGGGTGCAAACACGACTTGCTGCGCCGGTCGAGGGGGAGTTGCAGCGGCATGGGATCGACCCGGCGCGGATTGCCGGGAGCGGGCGGGGCGGGCGGATCACGCGCGAGGATGTCGATCGTGCGGTGGAGCTGGCGACGGTCAGCCATGCCGGGCCTCCGGCGACGGCTCAGCCACGGGTTGCCGAGCCGCCCGGGGATGTTGCGCATGACGTTCCGCACGACCGGATGCGGCTGCGGATTGCGGAGAACATGGTTCGAGCGGTTTCGGACGCGCCGCATGTGACCGCCGTTTTCGAGGCGGATTTCTCCGCCGTTGCTGTGCACAAGGCGGCGCTTGCCGCTAGGGGCGTGAAGCTCAGTTACACGGCCTACATCGTCAAGGCGGCGGCCGCCGCGATGGCGGTTGCGCCGGCGATCAACGGGCGCTGGGAGCAGGACCGGATCGCGATCTCGCCGACGGTCGATGTCGGCGTCGGGACGGCGCTCGGGGAGAAGGGCCTGGTGGTGCCGGTGGTGCGCGATGTCGCCGCGCTCGGGCTGGAAGAGGTCGGGGCGCGGCTCGACGATCTCACGCGGCGGGCTCGCGAGGGCAAGCTGACCGGGGGCGATGTGTCGGGGGGCAGCTTCACCATCTCCAACCATGGCGTCTCGGGCAGCCTGCTTGCAGCGCCGATCATCCTTCATGGCGGACAGGCGGCGATCCTTGGCGTGGGCAAGCTCGAGAAGCGCGTGGTGGTGCGCGAGGTCGGGGGGCAGGATGCGATCCTCATTCGCCCGATGGCGTATGTCACGCTGACCATCGATCATCGCGTGGTCGACGGGCACCAGACCAACGCGTGGCTGACGCGCTTTGTCGAAACGCTCGAGAACTGGCCGTCCGACGAGGGGCGGTCCTAGGAACCCTACCGCGCGCCCGCGGTTGACCGGGCAGCACGCGACGGGAGACTGCGATGACCGAGAGCAACAAGCGCGACTCCGACGACGAGACGCGAGGCAATCAGCGGGCGATCATCGGCGCCGGGATTGCGGTCGCCGCGGCGGCTGGTGCGGCCGTGCTGCTGAGCCGCAAGGGCAAGGATGACCCCGAAGGCATGATCAGCGAGGCGCCGCCGTGGACCTACAAGGACAAGCCGCAAGGCGATGCCGGCGAACTTGTCGGCCGTAGCCAGACGATCAACCGCCCGCGGCAGGAGGTCTATGAGCGCTGGCGCGATTTCACCCGGTTTCCCGAGTTCATGGACAATGTCCGGAGCATCGAAAAGCTCGACGACAAGCGCTCGAAGTGGACGATCGAGGCACCCGCGGGAACCAGCGTCGAACTGGTGACGGAGATCGTCAGCGACGTCGCCGGCGAGCGGATCGCCTGGCGCAGCGTCGAAGAGTCGAGCATCGAGACCACCGGCGAAGTGACGTTCCGCGATGCGCCGCCGGGGCGTGGCACCGTGGTCACGCTGGTGCTGACCTATGATCCGCCGGCGGGTGCGTTCGGCAAGATCATCGCCAAGCTGTTCCAGCGCGAGCCCGCGATCCAGGCGCGGCGCGACCTTCGGCGGTTCAAGCAATTGCTCGAGACCGGCGAGGTCACGCGCAACGCAAGCCCCTCGGCGCGCAAGTCCGAGTCCCCGACAGAAGCCAGAATCTAGGAGCGAAACCCATGCGCGCAGTCACCTGGCACGGCCGCCACGACGTTCGAGTCGATACCGTTCCCGACCCCGAGATCGTCAATCCGCGCGATTGCATCATCAAGATCACGTCGACTGCGATCTGCGGGTCGGACCTGCATCTGTATGACGGCTACATCCCGACGATGCGCGCAGGCGACATCCTTGGCCATGAGAACATGGGCGAAGTAGTCGAGGTTGGAGCGAAGAGCACGCTGAAGAAGGGCCAGCGGGTGGTGATCCCGTTCACCATCTCATGCGGGTCGTGTTTCTTCTGCGGCAAGCAGCAGTTTTCGGCGTGTGACAACGCCAATCCGGCGGAGACATCGGACGCGTCGGAAACGCTCTACGGCTATCCGATGGGCGGGGCGTTTGGCTACGCGCATTTGACCGGCGGCTATGCGGGCGGGCAGGCGGAATATCTGCGCGTGCCGTACAGCGATGTCGGGCCGATCGTCATCCCTGACGGGCTCGAAGACGACAAGGTGCTGTTCCTGTCGGACATTTTGCCGACGGGCTGGATGGCGGCGGAGAATGCCGACATCGAGCCCGGTGACACTGTCGCGGTGTGGGGCTGCGGGCCGGTCGGGCTGTTCGCGATCCAGTCGGCGTTCGTGCTTGGCGCACACCGGGTGATCGCGATCGACCATTATCCGCGTCGGCTCGAGCTGGCGCAGCAGATGGGCGCCGAAGTGTTGCACATGCGCGAGGTGGACGTGCGCGATGCGCTGTTCGAGATGACCGGCGGGATCGGGCCGGATGCGTGTATCGATGCTGTGGGCATGGAGAGTCACGGCCTTGCGATCGACAATATCATCGACACGGTGAAGGCGCATACATTCCTCGGCACAGATCGGCCGGCGGCGCTGCGGCAGATGATCCTGGCGTGTCGCAAGGGCGGGCGGCTGTCGATCCCCGGCGTCTATGGCGGGATGGCCGACAAATTCCCGATCGGTGCGCTGATGGAGAAGGGGCTGACGCTCAAGACCGGTCAGACGCATGTCCAGAAATACGGCAAGAAACTGCTCGAGATGATCCAGCAGGACAAGCTCAATACGACCTTCATGATCTCGCACCGAGCGAGCCTTGAGGAGGCACCCGAGATGTACCGGCACTGGCACGACGAGCAGAACGAATACACGAAGATCGTGCTCAAGCCCGAGATGGCGAAGCAGAAGGCTGAGGCGCCTGCGGTGGAGTCGGTCGGGGTTTAAGCGTCGGCTATTGGGTACGCTGTTGTGAACTTCACGCGTTCCATGGCGAAGCGGGAGGTGACGTTCTTGAGTGGCAGGAGTGCGATCAAGCGGCGGTAGAAGGCGTCGTAGGCGGCCATGCTGGCGACTGCGATGCGCAGCAGATAGTCGACGTCGCCCGCCATTCGGTACACTTCCATGACTTCGGGCATGGCCTCGAGTTCGGTTGCGAAGCGGTTCAGCCAGTCGGCGGAGTGATCGCCGGTCTGGACCTCGACGAAGACGGTCAGGCCGAGGCCGATCGCGGCTGGGTCGACGAGGGCGACGCGGCGGACGATTACGCCGGCGTCCTCGAGCTTCTGGATGCGGCGCCATGCCGGAGTTTGGGAGAGGTTCACGCGGGTGGCGATCTCGGCGACCGAGATGGCGGCGTCGGACTGGAGCAGGCCAAGGATTTTGCGGTCGGTGGCGTCCACTACGGCTCTCCCGAGATTTAGCATAATCTTCTACACGGCGGGCGCGGTGGTGCAACGTCCATGCTATCTTGCCGGTCGCGGTTGATCGAGCGAGGGAGGGGGCATAGGTCACTCGGCCGGGTGCGTGCTGTGCCTGGGCTAGAAGATTCTTCCAAGGCGGCCGGATATGGACGACAGCGCTGGGACCTTTCGCGAGCGGCGCGATGTCGACGTGCTCGACCTTACGTCGGTTGACGCGCCGGCGGCGCTGGTCAGTGGCCGGACGATCCCCGAGCGGCTGCGCAGCGTGGTGGCCGCAGTCGATGGGCGCACCGTCTTCACCACCAGCTTCGGCATCGAAGACCAGTTGATCACGCACCACATCTTCACCGAGAAGCTGCCGATCGACGTCGTGACACTGGATACCGGGCGGCTGTTTCCGGCGACCTACACGCTGTGGCAGCAGACCGAGGAGCAGTACGGGGTCCGCATCCGCGGCTACTATCCGAACGCTGAAGCCGTGGCGGAGGTCGTCGCCGATGCCGGGATCAATGGCTTCTATTATTCGAAGGACGCGCGGCTGGCCTGTTGCGGGGTGCGCAAGGTCGAGCCGCTCGCTCGGGCGTTGAGCGGGGCGGCAGCTTGGGTCACTGGATTGCGCGCCGATCAGTCGGGACAGCGCTCGGCGGTGCCGCTGTCGGGTTGGGATTCAGAGCGCGGG
>JASLBJ010000116.1 GCA_030146725.1 Sphingomicrobium sp.
CGTCGCGCTGTTCCGCAATAGCTACAACATCCCGCTGGTGCATGTGGACGCGAGCGAGGCGTTCATGGGCGGGCTGGCCGGGCTGACCGACCCCGAGGCCAAGCGCAAGTTCATCGGCAAGACCTTCATCGACGTGTTCGAGGCCGAGGCGGCCAACGTCGGCGGCGCGGATTTCCTTGCGCAGGGCACGCTCTATCCGGACGTGATCGAGAGCGTCAGCTTCACCGGGGGCCCAAGCGTCACGATCAAGAGCCACCACAACGTCGGCGGCTTGCCCGAGCGCATGAACATGTCGCTGGTCGAACCGCTGCGGGAATTGTTCAAGGACGAAGTGCGCGAGCTTGGGCGCGAGCTGGGGCTCCCGGATGCGTTCGTCGGTCGCCATCCGTTTCCGGGGCCGGGCCTGGCGATCCGTATTCCGGGCGAGGTAACTCGCGAGAAGTGCGACATCCTGCGCAAGGCCGACGCCATCTACCTGGAGGAAATCCGGAACGCCGGGCTCTACGATGCGATCTGGCAGGCGTTCGCGGTGCTGTTGCCCGTACGCACCGTCGGCGTGATGGGCGATTTCCGCACCTATGACGCGGTTTGCGCGCTGCGCGCCGTGACCAGCGTCGACGGCATGACCGCGGACATCTATCCGTTCGACGCCGCCTTTCTCAGCCGGGTGGCGACCCGCATCGTCAACGAAGTGGCCGGCATCAACCGTGTGGTCTATGACTACACGTCCAAGCCGCCGGGCACGATCGAGTGGGAATGAGCGGGATCAGCGGGCGATGACGGCCGAGGTCCGCGCGGTCGGCTGACCCCCGGCAAGGGCCCCGATCGCCGCGGCGATCTTTGCGCCGCCCTGCTCCGATGGCTCGATCGGGTTCGCATAATCGCCAGGCTCGCTGCAGATCAGCCTGAGATCGACGAGATCGAGGCCGCGGGCGAATGCCGAGCGGGTGATGACGTCGTTGAACAAGGCAAGCGCGGCCCGGATCACCGTGCCTTCGGGCTCGGGAAAGTTGGCGTCGTAGATGGTGCATAGAGCGGTCGGGATGCCGCGAGCCGCCACGGCAGCGACCATCGCTTCGTAGCGGCCGGCGAAGTCCGCGCTTGCCGCTGCGAGCCGCGCCAGTGCATCGCCGACGCTTGCCGAGCGCTCGCCGAGCAGGTGCGACTGGCCAAGCGCATCGTTGCCGCCGGCACTGACCACCAGCAGGCCGGCGTCTGCAGGCAGGCGGGCAAGCTGGCGCTCGACATCGCGGGTGACGGCGCCGTCCACCGCGAGCAGGCTTGCCTTCGCTCCCTCCCGAAGCAGGCTGCGCAACTGCCGCACCACGTCGGGCCCGCCACGCACGTAGGCGCCATTGTCGAAGATCGAGTCGCCAAGCAGGACGATGTGGCTTGCCATGCGCTTTTCAGCGGCCGAACACGCCTGCGGTTCCGCCGCTTTGCGGCCTGCGGTTCCGCCGCTTTGCGTGCGGCTCGGCTTGCGGCTACCCTCAGGCGAAACAAGGGGGACAAGCATGACCGATGATCCTTACGCACCGCGGCCGCTCGCCGGCTGGTACATGCCCGCGGCCGTCGCCTCGCTGCTGTTCATGATCGTCGGCTGCATCACCTATCTGATGCAGGTGCTGACCGATCCGGCATCGATGCCCGTCGAGCAGCGTGCCGCGGTCGAGGCGATGCCGACCTGGCTGACCGCCGCTTATGCGCTGGCGGTATGGGTCGGGGCCGCCGGCGCGCTGATGCTGGTGCTTCGGCGCAGGTTCGCCGAGATGCTGCTGATGGTCTCGGTCGGGGCGGTGCTGGTGTGGCTCGCCGGGCTGCTGCTGGTGACCGGCGTGCGCGAGAACATGTCGGCCAACGACCTCGTTGTCGCAATCGTCGTCGCTGCACTGACCTGGACGATCTTCTGGTTCGCACGCCACTCGCGCCAGCGCGGCTGGCTGCGCTAGGCGATGTCGACGTTCACGATCGACAGCGGGACCAGCCGGGCGACGCCGTCGCCGGTTCCTGGCAAGAGGACGACGGTTCCCGCGATCCTGCGGCGCAAGGTGGCCGAGGAAGGGGGCTTCAGGACCGAGCAGCCGATCGTCATGCTCACCGCCTACACGATGCGGATGGCGCAACTGCTCGATCCGCATTGCGACATGCTGCTCGTCGGGGACAGCCTCGGCCAGGTGATCTACGGGCTGCCGACGACGATTCCGGTCAGCCTCGAGATGATGTGCGCGCATGGCGCCGCGGTGGTTCGCGGAAGCTGGCACGCGCTGGTCGCGGTCGACATGCCGTTCGGAAGCTATGAGGCCTCGCCCGCGCAGGCGTTCGAGAGCGCCGCGCGGATCATGAAGGAGAGCGGCTGCGCAGCGGTCAAGCTCGAGGGCGGCGAGGCGATGGCCGAGACGATCGCCTTCCTCACCGCACGCGGCATCCCGGTGATCGGCCATGTCGGGCTGACTCCCCAGGCGGTCAACGTGCTCGGCGGCTATGGCGCGCGCGGACGCAAGGACGACGAGGCCGCGAAGATCCTCGCCGATGCCCGCGCCGTCGCCGAGGCGGGCGCCTTTGCGATCGTCGTCGAAGGCGTGCTCGAGGAGATCGCGACCCGGGTCGCTCGCGACGTCCCCGTCCCCGTGATCGGCATCGGCGCCTCGTCCGAGTGCGACGGCCAGGTGCTGGTGACCGAGGACATGCTTGGCCTGTTCGAGCGCACCCCGCGCTTCGTCAAACGCTACGACGACCTTGCGGCGCGGGTCGGCGAGGCTGCGGCCACCTATGCGAGCGAGGTGCGCGCGCGGGAGTTTCCGACCGCCGAGCAGACCTATCGGCCCACGGAAGGCTGATCCCGGCAGCCGGCGGGTCGGGGCCTTTGCCTTTGGCCGGCAAGCCGCTAGACGAGCGCGTGCCAGCTTCCGTTCATCGCATGTGAGGAAGGAAGCGACCGGCATTCACGGTTCCATCAGCGTTTTCGAGGCAGAATTTGGCGCTTCCAACGGATAGCAGCGACACCTTCCTTCGCGAGGTCGATGAGAATCTGCGCCGCGACCAGGCCGAGGATTTCTTCCGCACCTATGGCAAGTGGGTGATCGGCGGGATCGTCCTCCTGCTCGCGGCGATCGGCGGCTGGATTTACTGGCAGAACCAGCAGCGCGCCGCGACCGCGAAGCACTCGGAGCAACTGGCCCAGGTCTTCACCGACATTGGCGCCACCAGGATGCAGACGGTTCCCCAGCGCCTCGACACGCTTGCCGCCGAGGGCGGTGACGTGGTGCGCGCGCTGGCGCTGTTCACCAGCGCCGCGGTTGCGCTCGACAAGAACGACCGCACGCTCGCCACTACCAGGTATCGCGAGATCGCCGACGACAAGGCGCTTCCGCAGGTCTATCGCGACGGAGCGCTGGTCCGCGCGACCTCGCTCGAGTTCGATGCGCTTCCCCCGGAGCAGGTGATCGCCCGGATGGAGCCGTTCGCGAAACCCGGTTCGCCATGGTTCGGAAGCGCCGGCGAGCTGACCGCGATGGCGCTGCTCAAGCAAAGCAAGAAGACCGAGGCGGGCCGGCTGTTCGCCGCCGTCGCCGCCGACCGGCAGGTGCCCGACTCGATGCGGGCGCGTACTGCCCAGATCGCCGGCACGCTTGGCGTGGACGCCAGCGCGTCGATGCCGACCACTGATCAATAGGACCGACAAGACATGATTCGAACCCACGCCAAGGTCGCGGTGCTGATCGCCGCTGCGGTTGCCGCCAGCGGCTGCGGCCTGTTGAGGAAGTCCGCGCCCAAGACTCCGGTGCTCGGCGACCGCGTTGCCGTGCTGACCGCCGAGAACAGCATCGCCGTCGATCCCGAGACCGCTGCGCTGCCGATGGTGCTGCCGGCCGAGATGACCAACGCCGAATGGGCGCAGTCGGGGGGCAATGCCGCCAAGTCGATGGGCCACCTCGCGCTGCCCGGCAATCTGACCAACGCGTTCACCGTCTCGATCGGCCGCGGCGGAAGCGTTTCGGCGCGGCTTGCCGCACCGCCGGTGGTGGCCGGCGGCCGCATCTATACGATCGACACCCAAGGTACCGTGAAGGCGATGGACGCTGCGTCGGGCGCGACCGTCTGGACCAGCCAGACCGGCTCCGAGAAGGGCAACAATGCCTCGCTGTACGGCGGCGGCCTCGCCTATGAGGAAGGACGGATCTATGCGACCAACGGCCTCGGCTTCGTCGCTGCGATGGATGTCCGCAATGGTGGCGTGATCTGGCAGGTCCGCCCGGGCGGACCGTTGCGCGGCTCGCCGACGGTGGTCGGCGACACGCTCTACGCGATCAGCCAGGACAACCAGATCTACTCGCTCAAGACCGCCGACGGGACCACCAACTGGTCGAACGCCGCCGCGCTCGAAATCGCCGGCGTGTTCGGCAGCGCCGCGCCGGCGTTCGCGCAGGGGACGGTGGTCGCCGGCTTCTCGTCGGGCGAGCTCAACGCCTATCGCTACGAGAACGGCCGCGCGGTGTGGCAGGATGCGCTCCAGCGCACGACGATCAGCACCAGCGTGTCGTCGCTGTCCGACATCGACGCCGACCCGGTGATCGAGGGCGGCCAGGTCTATGCGCTCGGGCAGGGCGGCCGGATGGTCGCGCTCCAGCTGACCAGCGGGCAGCGCCAGTGGGAACTCAACATCGCCGGCATCTCGACTCCGTGGGTCGCGGGCGACTGGCTGTTCGTCGTCACCGACGATGCCAAGCTGCTCAGCATCCAGCGCACCACCGGCAAGGTCCGCTGGATCAACCAGCTGCAGCGGTTCGAGAAGCCCAAGGCGCGCACCGGCCTGATCAGCTACTCCGGCCCGGTGCTTGCCGGCGGCCGGCTGATCCTGGTCAGCACGAACGGCGCGCTGATGAACCTCGATCCGCAGACCGGCAATTTTCAGAGCCAGTCGACGGTGGGTTCGTCGGTCAGCCTTGCTCCCGTGGTCGCCAACAACATGCTCTACGTGCTCGCCGACGACGGCCGCCTGATCGCCTACAGGTAGACGGAGGCAGGGGCACCGATCTCCAACGAACGGGGGGTGCGAAGCCGAGGCTGCTGAATGTCCGCTTCGAGTGGAAGCGGACACTCAGCCGAAGCTCAAAAACTGCTGAACGGACCCGCACGTTCAGCGTTGTCCGCTTAGTTCCCGCAAAACAGAGGAGCCGCAGCTGCGCATATATTTACCAGCTTCTGCGGTCGTGGCCTTGACTGGCGGATGTGTGGGATTGGCTGGCCACTCCCTGGCGGACATCCGGAATGTTCAATGGCAGGCCGTGGAAATCAATGGGCGGGCTATGCTGACCACGCACAGGCCAGCGTCCATGCTCCTCGAACCGCAGAGTCGAGCGAGCGGCAGCGGGGGTTGCAACCAGTGGTTCGCTACGTATCGGTTCGAGGGCAAGACTGTCAGCTTCGGCCAGATCGGCAGCACCCGTATTGGCTGCGAAGGCCTCGTCGGCACTCAAGAGAGGGCCTACTTCGACATACTGCAGTCGGTAGATCGCTATTCGCTAGGAACAGGTGGCACCCTGACGCTTGGAACCCCA
>JASLBJ010000125.1 GCA_030146725.1 Sphingomicrobium sp.
CTTCTGGCCGCGGCCGGCAGTCTTGCCCTTGCCCGAGCCGATGCCACGGCCGACGCGCATCCGACCCTTGCGGGCGCCGTCATTGTCGCGAAGTTCATTCAGTTTCATGGTGCACTCGCTTTCGCTTCTGTCGCGCTGTTGGTGGAGGAGAAAGCCTCCAGTTCCTCCCCGGTCAAAGGCATGGCGAATGCCAGCCTCCCCACGGGAACGGATCTACTCGGTTTCGACGCTCAGCAGGTGCGCGACCTTGCGCACCTGGCCCAGCACTTCGGGCGTGCCCTCGACCTCGACCGTGCGGTGCATCTTGTTGAGGCCGAGCCCCACAAGCGTTGCGCGCTGGGTCTTGTCGCGGCGGATCGGCGATCCGGTCTGAGTGATCTTGATCTTGGCCATCGGCTCTACTCCGTGATCGCTTCGGCCTGCGCCTCGGCTTCGGCCGCACTGGCGCCACCGCGGCCGAGCATGTCGGCGACCTTCATGCCGCCCCGCTGGGCGACCGAGCGCGGGCTGGTCTGTTCCTTGAGCGCCTCGAAGGTCGCCCGGATCATGTTGTACGGGTTCGACGTGCCGACCGACTTGGTCACCACATCGGCAACCCCGAGGCTTTCGAAGATGGCGCGCATCGGACCACCGGCGATGATCCCGGTCCCCGACGGAGCCGAACGCAGCGTCACCTTGCCGGCGCCGAAATGTCCGTTGCCGTCATGATGCAGCGTGCGTCCGTCACGCAGCGGAACGCGGATCATCGCCTTCTTGGCCGCGGCGGTCGCCTTGCTGATCGCCTCGGGAACTTCGCGCGCCTTGCCATGGCCGAAGCCCGAGCGGCCCTTGCCGTCGCCAACCACGACTAGCGCGGCGAAGCCGAAGCGCTTACCGCCCTTGACCGTCTTCGACACGCGATTGATATGAACGAGCTTCTCGATCAGCTCCTCGCCGCCGTCGTCGGCGCCGCGACCGCCACGACGATCATCGCGCCGGCCACGATTGCCGCCGCCGCCGCGATTGTCGCGACCGCCGCCACCGCCGCCACGTCCGCCGCGCGGTCCGCCGCGAGGCGGGCCGCGGCCCTCAGGCTGCGTCGGCGGACCGGCGTTGTCGGCCGTTGCCGCAACCGCGGGAGCGTCCGTGTTGTTTTCCTGGGTCTGGTTCTCGTCAGCCATGCTTAAAACTCCAGCCCGCCTTCACGCGCAGCATCGGCCAGGGCTTTGACCCGGCCATGAAACAGGAAGCCACCGCGGTCGAACACGACCCGCGATACGCCAGCCGCCTTCGCCCGCTCGGCAACAGTCTTGCCGACCGCTGCGGCGCCGTCGCAGGTCGCCGCAGTGGTGCCGCGAAGATCCTTGTCGAGCGTCGAGGCGGAAGCAATCGTGCGCCCGGCAACGTCGTCGATGACCTGCGCATAGATATGGCGGCCCGAGCGGTGCACCGACAGGCGCGGCTTGCCAGCCGCCCGCTTGCGTAGCGTCGTCCGGACCCGGCGGCGCCGGCGATCGAAGAGGGAGAGTTTCGCCATGGCTACTTCTTCTTGCCTTCCTTGCGGAAAATGAATTCGCCGCGATACTTGATGCCCTTGCCCTTGTACGGCTCGGGCTTGCGCCAGCGGCGGATCTCGGCTGCGACCTGACCGACCTGCTGCCGGTCGATGCCGCTGATCTCGACCGTGTTCGCGTCGGGAGTCTTGATGTCGACGCCTTCGGGAACCGGGTAGTTGACGTCATGGCTGTAGCCAAGCTGAAGGCGCAAATTCTTGCCCTGGGCCGCGGCACGATAGCCGACGCCGGTGATCTCGAGCACCTTGGTGAACCCCTCGGTCACACCCGTGACGAGGTTCTGCACCAGCGTGCGCTGCATGCCCCAGGCCGCGCGAGCGCGCTGGGTCGGACCAACCGGGCGGACCTGGATCGATCCGTCCTCGATCCCGTACGTGACGTCGTCGAGCATCGCCATGGACAGCGTGCCCTTGGGACCCTTGACGGTCAGCGTTCCGCCTTCGGTCGTCGCAGTGACGCCGTTTGGAACGGAAACCGGCTTTTTGCCAATGCGCGACATCTTAGAATACCTCCGCCAGCACTTCGCCGCCGACGTTCTGCTCGCGCGCCTCGCCGTCCGACAGCACGCCGCGCGGGGTCGACACGATCACCGTGCCAAGTCCGTTGCGGATGCGCGGCAGCTCCTGAGCGCCCGAATAGACCCGGCGGCCGGGCTTCGAGATGCGCGCCAGATGCTGGATCGCCGGCTGCCCCTCGAAATATTTGAGCTCGATACGCAGGCCGTTCTGGCCGGCGAGCTCTTCCTCGGAATAGCCGCGGATATAGCCTTCGCGCTGAAGCACATCGAGCACGTTGGCGCGAAGCCTCGACGCCGGCGTCAGGATCGAGTCCTTGCGCGCCTGCTGGCCATTGCGGATGCGGGTGAGCATGTCACCCAGGGGATCGGTCATTGCCATAGGGCAGCCTTTACCAGCTCGACTTGGTGAGACCGGGGATCAGGCCCTTGTTGCCCAATTCCCGAAGCATGATCCGCGACAGGCGGAACTTGCGATAATATGCACGGCTGCGGCCCGTGAGCTCGCAGCGGTTGCGGATGCGGGTCGGGTTGCCGTTGCGCGGCACCTCGGCCAGCTTCAGCCGCGCGATCAGCCGCTCGGTGTCGTCGAGCGTCCTGTCGTTCGCCGTTTCCTTGAGCTTCGCGTACTTTGCCGCATGCTTGATCACGAGCTTCTTGCGCCGCTCGTTCTTGTTGATCGAACTCAGTTTCGCCATGACTTAAGTTCTACTCCTCTAGCCAGGTCCGCTTACGCGGCCTGCTTGGCCTCTTCGTCCGCCGGGAACGGGAAGTTGAACAGGCGCAGCAGTTCGCGCGCCTCTTCGTCCGTCTTGGCGGTGGTTGTGATGATGATGTCCATGCCCCGGACCTTGTCGATTTGATCGTAATTGATCTCGGGGAAGATGATCTGCTCTTTCAGGCCCATCGCGTAATTGCCGCGGCCGTCGAACGACTTGGCGTTGAGCCCGCGAAAATCGCGGACCCGCGGCAAAGCGACGGTCACGAGCCGGTCGAGAAACTCGTACATGCGTTCGCGGCGCAAGGTCACCTTGCAGCCAATCGGCATGCCCTC
>JASLBJ010000134.1 GCA_030146725.1 Sphingomicrobium sp.
GCTTGTCGATCCCCATCCCGAACGCGACCGTCGCCGCCATCACCATGTCCTCCGACGCGACGAACGCCGACTGGTTGCGAGCTCGCACCTGAGGCTCGAGCCCGGCGTGATAGGCCCGCGCCGCCCGCCCGCCGTCGGCAAGCTGCACCGCGATCTTCTCGGCTCCGTCGCGGCTGGTCGCATAGACGATCCCCGGCCCCGGCTGGGCCGTGCTGAGCGCCTTCAGCTGCGACCCGATCCCGTCTCGTGGCCGAACATGATAGCGGATGTTGGGCCGATCGAACCCGGCAACGATCATCCCGTCGTCGGGAATGCCGAGCTGAGCGAGGATGTCGGCGCGGGTCCGCGCATCGGCGGTCGCGGTCAGCGCCAGCCGCGGCACGTCGCGATGCCAGTCGAGCAGCCCCCGCAACTGCCGGTAGTCGGGCCGGAAATCATGCCCCCACTCGCTGACGCAATGCGCCTCGTCGTTCGCGATCAGCGCCAGCGGAACGCCGTCGAGCAGCCGCCGGAACGCCTCCCCCGTCGCGCGCTCGGGCGCCGCATAGATGAGGTCGAGCTCGCCGGCATGCAGCCGCTGCTCGGTGCGCTCACGGTCGCTGTCGGCCGATGTCAGCGAAGCCGCCCGGATCCCGACCGCATCGGCGGAGCGGATCTGGTCGTGCATCAGCGCGATCAGCGGCGAGATCACCAGCGCCGTCCCAGGCCGGGCAAGCGCCGGCAGCTGGTAGCACAACGACTTGCCCGCCCCGGTCGGCATCACCGCCAACGTATGCGCGCCGGCCATCACCCGCCCGACGACGTCCGCCTGGACGCCGCGGAACGAATCGAACCCGAACGTCGCTTTGAGTATCTGCTCAGGGTTCACTCTGCCGCTTCCGCCGTTTCCTGTTCCGAGCGCTCCGACGCCTGCCGCGCCCACAGTTCGGCGTAAAGCCCGCCGCGGCGCAACAGCTCGTCGTGAGTACCGCGCTCGGCGACCCGGCCGTCGTCGAGCACGACGATCTGGTCGGCATCGACGACCGTCGACAGGCGGTGCGCGATCATGATCGTCGTCCGGCTGGTCGCGATCCGCTCGAGCGTTTCCTGGATCGCCTGCTCGGTCCGGCTGTCGAGCGCGCTCGTCGCCTCGTCGAGCACCAGGATCGGTGGGTTCTTGAGCAGGGTCCGCGCGATCGCGACCCGCTGCTTCTCGCCGCCCGACAATTTGAGCCCGCGCTCGCCGACCATCGCCTCATAGCCTTGCGGAAGCGCCGCGATGAAGCCGTCGATCGATGCCCCGTGCGCCGCGGCGACGACCTCCTCTTCGCTCGCCTCCGCACGCCCGTAGGCGATGTTGTAGCGGATCGTGTCGTTGAACAGCACGGTGTCCTGGGGGACGATCCCGATCGCGCCGCGAAGGCTCGCCTGAGTGACCCTCGCAATATCCTGGCCATCGATCGTGATCCGCCCCGCGGTCGGATCGTAGAACCGGTACAGCAGCCGAGCGAGCGTCGACTTGCCCGCCCCCGACGGCCCGACCACCGCCAGGCTGGTGCCCGGCGGAACGTCGAGATCGATGCCCTTGAGGATCTCGCGCTCGGAATCATAACCGAACCGCAGCCCCTCGAACCGCACATGCCCGCGGGCCACGGCCAGCGGCGGCGCTCCCGGCGCGTCGGTCACTTCGGTCGGCGTATCGAGCAGCCCGAACATCGCTTCCATATCCACCAGCCCCTGGCGGATTGACCGGTACACCCAGCCGAGCATGTCGAGCGGCCGGAACAGCTGCATCAGCAGCGCATTGACCAGCACCACGTCGCCCGGCGTGAAGCGGCCCTGGCTCCACCCCCAGACGGTGAACACCATCGCCCCCGCCATCATCAAATTGGTGATCAGCGACTGGCCGATGTTGAGCCAGGCAAGCGACGTCTCGTTCTTGACCGCGGCATCGGTGAACGCGGCGATCGCCTCGTCATAGCGCCGCGCCTCGCGCTCCTCCGCACCGAAATACTTGACCGTTTCATAGTTGAGCAGCGAGTCGACCGCGCGCCCAATGGCCTTGTTGTCGACCTCGTTCATGTCGCGCTGGAGCTTGGCGCGCCAGTCGGTCACGATCCGGGTGAAGCCGATGTAGACGACGACCATCGCCAGCGTCGCCGCGACCAGCCCCGGCCCGAACTTGATCCAGAAGATCACGCAGATGGCGATCAGCTCGAGGATCGTCGGCGCGATGTTGAACAGCAGGAAGTAGAGCATCATGTCGATGCTCTTGGTGCCGCGCTCGACGACCTTGGTCAGGCTTCCGGTGCGCCGCTCGAGATGGAAGCGCAGCGACAGATCGTGGATGTGTCGGAACACCCGTCCGGCAAGCTTGCGCGCCGCGCGCTGACCGACTTTCTCGAACAAGGCGTTGCGCAGATTGTCCGCAAGCACGCCGGCAAAGCGTGCGGTCACATAGGCCAGCACGATCCCGGCAACGACCCCGAACGCTGCGGTGCCTGCCGACATGCGGTCGACGATCGCCTTGTACGCGAACGGCATCAGCAGCACCGCGCCCTTGCCCGCCAGCACCAGCAGCACCGCGGCGACGACCCGCGTCTTGAGTTCGGTTTCGCCGCGCGGCCAAAGCATCGGCAGGAAGCGCCACAGGGTGCGGAAGCTGCCGCCCGGCTGATCGGTTTGCGCTGTGGCCATCCCCTATAGGTAGGACGGCGGCCAAGACCCGCAAACACTATTGACGAAGCATCTGGAACACAAAGGGAAATCGAATGTTCTCAAGTCGACTGCAAGGACAGGGAAAGTCTCATGGGCGCCGGCTACTTCATCATCGCGATCCTCGGCTGCGCAGACGGTTCGACGACCTGCACGCCGGTCGCCACGGTCCCCACCCGCTATGAGAGCCAGTCGCAGTGCTCGGCCGCGACGGCCGGCGCGTTGACCGCCAACACCGACCACGACTTCCCGACGATCGTCGCCGAGTGCCGCTCGATGGCCGCGCCCGCGTCGGCGTCGAACGATGCTCCCGAGACGCTGCCGGTCGGCGCCCAGCGCGGCTGAACGCGCTCGCCGAAGCGCGGCCGGTTTGCGACGGACCGAGCGGATATCGGCACATCGAAGGAACGGCTCGCTTCGCCCGACGGTTCTCCGACACGAGGAGACATGTCATGAGCAAGAGCAGTCACGAGTCCGAAGGCGATCTTACCCAGAACCAGAATAACTCGATGTCCGACGACCCCGGCGATGGCGGACGCAAGTCGTTCGTGACCGGCAAGGACGGCACGACTCCGCTCGAAAAGGCGCCTGCCGGGGACGCGCAGGACCAGTCGACGATCGAGGCATTCGGCGAAGAGGGCGCGGGCATCGCGTCCAAGGAGTAGGCCGGCATGTCCGATGTCATCGAACCGATGATCCGCGAAGACGCGCTTCCCGGCCACGAAAGCCAGCTCGAACCCAAGCCCGACTGGGAACCCCGCTACCCGGGGTCCGGCCGGCTGAAGGGCAAGGTCGCGCTGGTGACCGG
>JASLBJ010000158.1 GCA_030146725.1 Sphingomicrobium sp.
GCGATATGGCGGACATAAACCTCGCCATAGCCCTGCAGCGCGTAGCCCCCCGCCTTGCCGCGCCACTCACCATGGGCGGCGTAGAAGTCGATCTCCTCGGCCGACAGCCGCTTCATCGCGATCATCGTCTCCACCACCCGCTCGCGTAAGCCCCCACCGGGCAACGCCAGCACCACCCCAGTCAGCACTCGGTGCCGGCGGCCCGACAGCAGTGCCAAGCACGCGCGCAGCGTCGCCTCATCCTCGACCTTCGGGAGGATCCGGCGCCCGACCGCAACCACCGTATCGGCAGCGAGCACCAGCGCATCCGGTTCGGCAGCAGCGACCTTGAGCGCCTTCTCGCGCGCCAGCCGCGCCGCATGGTCCCGCGGCAACTCGCCCTTGGGCACGCTCTCGTCGACATCGGCAGGCAGCACCGCATCGGGCACTACCCCGATGCGCGCGAGGAGATCGAGCCGGCGCGGACTTGCGGAAGCGAGGATGAGCCTCATCCCCGGATCATCGATCAGGGATAGCCGGGCGGTCCCGCGCGGCCGGGCATGAAGCGGTACGTGATCCGGCCCTTGGTCAGGTCATACGGAGTCAGTTCGACCAGCACCTCGTCGCCGGTCAGCACGCGGATGCGGTTCTTGCGCATCTTGCCTGCAGTGTGGCCGAGGATCTCATGGCCGTTCTCAAGTTCGACGCGGAACATGGCATTGGGCAGCAGTTCAAGCACCCGGCCGCGCATCTCGAGAAGTTCTTCCTTGGCCATCAACCCTCACGTTTCAGTGTGCAAAATCGCCGGAGCCTTACTCCGGCAGGTGCCAAAAGGGAAGGCGCGGTGCTTGTGGCTGCTTACGCAGAGTCGGCACCAGCCCGCGGCGTTCTTGTTGAGAGGAGTCGGCACCAGCCCGCGGCGTTCCTGTTAAGAGGAGTCGGCACCAGCCCGCACCCCCACCCGGCCACCCATCCAGTATGATCCTGTGGGTGGCCGGGTGGGGGTGCGGGCTGGTACCGGCTTCATATAACAGAAGACTCCGCGCGGAACCGGTGCCGCTTTACCAAGCAAGAGACTCTAAACAGTCAAAACGGTCGATCCCGACGTCTTGCGCGCTTCGAGTGCACGGTGCGCTTCGCCCGCATCGGCGAGCGCAAAATGCTGGTTGACCTCGATCCGCACCTGGCCCGATCCGACCACCTCGAACAGCTCCGCCGCCGACGCTTCCAGCTGCGCTCGTGAGGCAGTGTAGGTGAACAGCGTCGGCCGGGTCAGGTAAAGCGAGCCCTTCGCGGCGAGCAGGTTGGGCGAGAACGGCTCGATCGCGCCCGACGACTGGCCGAAGCTCACCAGCAGCCCGCGTGGCCGCAGGCAATCGAGCGAACGCAGGAAGGTCTCGCGCCCCACGCTGTCGTAGACCACGGGCAGCTTCTCGCCCGCGGTGATCCGCCGAACCTCGGCAACGAAGTCCTGCTTGCCATAGAGGATCGGGTGGTGGCAGCCGTGCGCCCGCGCAAGCTCCGCCTTGGCTTCGGTTCCGACGGTGCCGATGACCGTTGCGCCAAGCGCCGCCGCCCATTGGCACAGGATCAGCCCGACCCCGCCCGCCGCCGCGTGGATGAGGATCGTGTCGCCCTGAGCAACCGGAAACACCGAACGCAGCAGCATTCGCGCGGTCATCCCCTGGAGCATCATGCCCGCAGCCTGGTCGAAGCCGATCGCGTCCGGCAACCGGACCACCCGCTCGGCGTCGATCAGCCGCACTTCGGCATAGCCGCCGATCGGCCCGGCATAAGCCACCCGGTCGCCGACCTCGGCGCCCGTGACGCCGCTGCCGATCGCCTCGACCACTCCGGCGCCTTCGACCCCGGGGGTGAACGGGAGCGGCTGCGGGTAGAAGCCGGTGCGGTGATAGACGTCGATGAAGTTGAGCCCCGCGGCGTGCTGGCGCAGGCGCAGTTGGCCCGGACCCGGGTCGCCGACCTCGACGGGCTCCCACACAAGAGCTTCGGGGCCGCCGGGGCGGTGAATTCGAATGGCGTTCGGCATGGCAGGGCTTCAAACCGGCTTTGCATCAAAAGGGAAGTCAGAACTTGCCTGTGACCAGGGCAACGGCTCGCGCAGCGGGCGGTCGCTGGACCTGTCAGGCCACTCGATCACGCCACTGAGGGTCGGGCCAGGCTGCCCGGAGACGAAAACGCCCCGCCACGGCGGTGCCGGGCGGGGCGTCCGATTGCCTGCAAAGGCGGCCGGCTTAGCTGCCGCCACCCGCCAGCGCCGCGAGCAGCAGCAGCGCGACGATGTTGGTGATCTTGATCATCGGATTGACCGCCGGGCCGGCCGTATCCTTGTACGGATCGCCGACCGTGTCGCCGGTTACCGCGGCCTTGTGGGCTTCCGAGCCCTTGCCGCCGTAATTGCCGTCCTCGATGTACTTCTTGGCATTGTCCCACGCGCCGCCGCCCGAGGTCATCGAAATGGCGACGAACAGGCCCGACACGATCACGCCAAGCAGCAGCGCGCCAAGCGCCGCGAAGCCCTGCTCGCGCCCGGCGACGCCGGCGATGATGAAGTAGACCGCGATCGGTGCGAGCACCGGAAGCAGCGACGGGATGATCATTTCCTTGATCGCCGCCTTGGTGACCATGTCGA
>JASLBJ010000162.1 GCA_030146725.1 Sphingomicrobium sp.
ACGATCGCGAAGCGTACCACGGGGACCGTCGAGCGCACGACCCTCTACAATCTGCTCGGCGCGGCTAGCGACGACGCCCTGGCCCGCCGTGCGCTCGACCTTGCCATAAGCGCGGAGCCCGGCGCCACGGTCAGCGCAAGCATGATCAGCGCCGTCGCCGCGCACAAGCCCGACCTTGCGCTCGACTTCGTCATTGCCAACCTGGCGAAAGTCACGCCACTCATCGACCGTTCGGCGGCATCGCGCTACGTCGCGGGGCTGGGGACCGGCAGCGGCGACCCGGCAGCAATCAACAAGCTCAACGCCTATGCCGCCGCGAACCTCGCCGCCGGTGACCGCAAGCCGATCGAGCGCTCCGTCGCCCGGATCCGCTGGACCGCCGAGAACCGTCCGCGCATCCGCAGCGAAACCGCAGCCTGGGTGAGCACGCTGTGAGCGCCGCACCCGACCAGCCGCGCGACGAGCGCCTCGCCCGGGTGATCGCCGATCCCGCCTACCAGACCCTGGTCCGCGAGCGCTCGCGCTTCACCTGGACGCTGACCGGGATCATGCTGGTGATCTTCTTCGGCTACATCCTGCTGATCGCCTTTCGCCCCGACCTGCTCGCGCGTCGGATCGGCGATGGCGCGACGACGCTCGGCATCCCGCTCGGAATCGGCGTGATCCTCGCCGGCATCGTGCTGACCGCCGTCTACGTGATCCACGCCAACCGCCGCTTCGATCCGCTGATCGCAAAAATCATCGAGGAGCACGGCCGGTGAGCGCCGCCTCCTACCGCCTGCGCATCGCCGTCCTGCTGATTGCGATCGGCCTGCCCGCCGTGGCGCTCGCCGATGCCCTGACCGGCCAGGCCGCGCAGCAACAGACCAATTGGGCGGCGATCATGGTGTTCGCGGCGTTCGTCGTCCTGACGCTCGGGATCACCCGCTGGGCCGCCGGCAGGACTCACACCACCTCCGACTTCTACGCGGCCGGCGGCGGCATCACCGGGTTCCAGAACGGCCTTGCGATCGCCGGCGACTACATGTCCGCCGCCTCGTTCCTCGGCATCTCGGCGCAGATTTTCGCCGACGGCTACGACGGGCTGATCTACTCGACCGGCTTCCTCGTCGGCTGGCCGATCATCCTGTTCCTGCTCGCCGAGCGCTTCCGCAATCTTGGCCGCTACACCTTCGCCGACGTCGCCTCGTTCCGCTTTGCCCAGACCCCGGTGCGGATGTTCGCAGCCTTCAGCACGCTTGCCGTCGTCCTGTTCTACCTGATCGCGCAGATGGTCGGCGCGGGCCAGCTGATCAAGCTGCTGTTCGGCCTGCCCTACGGCTTCGCGGTGGCAATCGTCGGCGCGCTGATGACGCTCTACGTGATCTTCGGCGGGATGATCGCGACCACCTGGGTCCAGATCATCAAGGCAGTGCTGCTGCTCGGCTGCGCGACGGTCATGGCCTTCGCGGTGCTCGCCAGCTTCAACTTCTCGCCCGACGCGCTGTTCGCCCGCGCGATCGAGGTCAAGACCTCGCTCGCGTCCGCCGGCGGCGCCGCTCCAGGCGAAGCAGCCGCGCGCGGCACGTCGATCATGGCCCCCGGCAACTTCATCAGGGACCCGATCTCGGCGATCAGCTTCGGCATGGCGCTGATGTTCGGCACCGCCGGCTTGCCCCACATCCTGATGCGCTTCATTACCGTCCCCAATGCGCAGGAAGCCCGCAAGTCGGTGCTGTGGGCGACCGGTTGGATCGGCTATTTCTACCTGCTGACTTTCATCATCGGCTTCGGCGCGATCGTCATGGTCGCGACCGACCCGACCTACCTCGACGAGAGCGGAGCGCTGCGCGGCGGCGGCAACATGGCCGCGATCCATCTGTCGACGGCGATCGGCGGCAATCTGTTCCTCGGCTTCGTCTCGGCGGTCGCGTTCGCGACCATCCTCGCGGTCGTCGCCGGGCTGACGCTCGCCGGAGCCTCGGCGGTCAGCCACGACATCTACGCCTCGGTCATCCGCAAGGGCCAGGCGACCTCCGACGAGGAACTGCGCGTCTCCCGCCGCACCGTGCTCGGCCTCGCGGTGGTCGCCATCCTGCTCGGCATCCTGTTCGAAAAACAGAATGTCGCGTTCATGGTCAGCCTCGCCTTCTCGCTTGCAGCATCGGGCAACTTCCCGGTCCTGCTGCTCTCGGTGCTGTGGAGCGGCTGCACGACGCGCGGCGTGGTGTGGGGCGGGACCATCGGCGTCGTCACCGCGCTGGTGCTGACGATCCTCTCGCCGACCGTGTGGGTGACGGTGTTCGGCAATGCCGCGCCGATCTTCCCCTACAGCTCGCCGACGATCTTCTCGATGCCGCTCGCCTTTTTCATCATCTGGATCGTCTCGAAGCTCGACCACAGCGGCCGTGCCGCGGTCGACCGCGCCGGCTTCGCCGACCAGCGCGTCCGCTCGGAGACGGGAATCGGCGCCGGCGCAGCTGCGGAGCACTAGATCGCAAGCACTTGAACCCCCGCCCGGTTTTGCTATAGGCGCCGCTTCGCTCACGGCTTCGGCCGCGGGCACCGTCCGAGACAGCTGCCGAGGGTCTCCCTCTTAATCGCAGCCGAGACGGGGACAGGTTTCAGGCAGGGCATCACTCTGCCGTGCGTTGCATCGCAGCGCCCACGATTCCAAACCCCACGGACGTTCGAACCCGATGGCTTGCGCCGTCGGGATGTTTGAACCTCGGTCAGGGCCATCCTGATCGAAAACATGGAGTTGGCATGGATCGTTCGCAGAAAGCCGATCTGGTCGACGAGCTTAAGGCGGTTTTCACCGAGACCAGCGTGGTGGTCGTCACCCGCAATCTCGGACTGAGCGTGGCGCAGTCCACCGATCTCAGGTTGAAGATGCGCGATGCCGGCGCCCAATTTAAGGTTGCGAAGAACCGGCTTGCATTGATCGCTCTCGAGGGAACACGCTACGGAGCGATCGGCGACATGCTGACCGGCCCGACCGCGCTTGCGACTTCGACCGATCCGGTCGCCGCGGCCAAGGTCGCGGTCGATTTCGCGAAGACCAACGATCGTCTCGAGATCGTCGGCGGAGCGATGGGCGACACGCTGCTCGACGTGAACGGAATCAGGGCTCTGGCCGCACTTCCGTCGCTCGATCAGCTTCGTGCGACAATCGTCGGGCTCGTCCAGGCACCCGCGAGCAAGATCGCCCGCACGGTCGCCGAGCCAGGTGCACAGCTGGCCCGCGTCTTCCAGGCATATGCCGACAAGGAAGCCGCATAGTTTTTCGTTTTCCACCCACCGCACACCAATGGGGCACTGCCCCGCACAGGAGTAGATAATGGCTGACATCAATGGGCTGGTTGACCAGCTTTCCGCGCTGACCGTCCTCGAAGCCGCCGAGCTCGCCAAGGCTCTCGAAGAGAAGTGGGGCGTTTCGGCCGCCGCTGCCGTTGCCGCCGCTCCGGCGGCCGCGGCTGCCGGCCCGGTCGAGGAAGAGAAGACCGAATTCGACGTCATCCTGACCGGCGACGGCGGCAAGAAGATCAACGTCATCAAGGAAGTTCGCGCGATCACCCAGCTGGGTCTCGGCGAAGCCAAGGCGCTGGTCGAAGGCGCGCCCAAGCCGATCAAGGAAGGCGTCAACAAGGAAGAGGCCGAGAAGATCAAGGCCCAGATCGAGGCCGCCGGCGGAACCGTCGAGCTCAAATAAGCTCGCTCGCGCAAACTTCGAAGATCAAGGGCGGCCTCGCGAGGGGCCGCCCTTTTTCTTGGCCGCCCCTTTTCCTGTCAGTGACCCGCGTGCTCGTTGGTCGACGGCTCGGCCGCGTTGGTGGCCGCTGCTGGCGGCGTGGCGACCTTGTCCGGCGGCTGGGTCCCGTCCTTGCGGTTCGGGCTTCCGGGCAGGTTGGGACGCGCCTGGACCGTTCCTGACGGCGGCCCCGCAGCCGGAGCGGCACCGGAGGCGTTGGCGGCAGCCGCCTGCCCCGCCGCCTCGAGCGCCTGTTGCGGGTCGACCCCAGCTTCGGCGGCATCGTTGAGCACTGCGGCAGCGGCGGGGTCGGACTGCGCGGCAGCATCCTGCAGGTTCTCCTCCTGCGACTGGCCACCGCAGGCGGTGAGCAGGGCGATAAGGGCAAGTGGCAAAAGGCGGGACATAGGCGATCCTGTTTTCTGGCCTGTTTTCTGGCCTGTCATCTGGCAAGCCGCACTCCAACCGCCTGCAGCGCCAATTGGTTGCCTTGCATGCGGCCTCGTGTCGATTACCCCTTCACAGCAGCGAAAATAGGATTATATCCGCTGTTATCCAACAAATAGACGGCCTCGCCGCACGATCACGTGCGTCCGGGGCTTTTCCTGCCTTTCCCGGGACAGGGTCCGAAATCGCGCACGGACCATACGCATTGGGGAGGATCAGCCAGGAAGCAGCGCTCCATCATCGTAAGTCCCGGCCATGGCCGGGGTCCACCCGGGCACCGCCACGAGCAGCGCCCGGGGTCCACCCGGGCACCGCCACGAGCGGCGTCCGGCCAGCGCAGGGAACATCATGGCGACCAAGGCGATCAACGCACCGGCTTCTACCCGCAACCGGTCCACCACCTCGCGGCGCATCCGCAAGATCTTCGGCAACATTCACGAGATCTCGGAAATGCCGAACCTCATCGAGGTCCAGCGTGAAAGCTATGAGCAGTTCCTTCGCTCCGACCCGTCGATCGGCTATGTCTCCGGCCTCGAGAAGACCCTTCGCTCGGTGTTCCCGATCCAGGACTTCGCCGGCACGGCGCATCTCGACTTCGATCGCTACGAGCTCGAGCATCCCAAGTACGACACCGACGAGTGCCGCCAGCGCGGGCTGACCTACGCCGCGCCGATGCGCGTCACGCTGCGCCTGACGACCTTCGAGATCGATCCCGAAACCGAAGCCAAGTCGGTGATCGATATCAAGGAGCAGGACGTGTACATGGGCGACATGCCGCTCATGACGATGAACGGCACCTTCATCATCAACGGCACCGAGCGGGTGATCGTCAGCCAGATGCACCGCTCGCCGGGCGTCCTGTTCGACCATGATCGGGGCAAGACCCATTCGTCGGGCAAGTTCCTGTTCGCGGCGCGAGTCATCCCGTACCGCGGCAGCTGGCTCGATTTCGAGTTCGACTCCAAGGACATCGTCAACGTCCGCATCGACCGCAAGCGCAAGCTCCCGGTCACTGCCTTGCTCCACGCGCTCGGCAATGCGACCGTCCGCATCAGCGGCGCGACCGGCGAGTTCGCGGTCGGCGAGGAAGTCGTCCTTACCGGGCTCCACGGCAAGTCGGTCATCGCCCGGGTCGAAAAGGACCTGATCACCATCACCGACCCGCTCGGCTCGATCGTCGAGGGCGGCACGATCCATTCGGAAACCGGCGCGCAGGCCAAGGTCTCGCGAGTCATCAGCCGCGGCATGAGCAGCGCGGACATCCTGGCCGAATTCTACAGCACCGTCGGCTACATCCGCGGCCCCAACGGCTGGCAGATCCCCTACGCGACCGAAGCCTGGCGCGGGCAGAAGCCGACCACCGACGTGATCAACGCCGACACCGGCGAAGTGATGTTCAAGGCCGGCGAGAAGATCACCCCGCGGCGCGCCAACCAGGCGCTCAAGGACGGGCTGCAGAACCTGATCATCCCGACCGACGAGATCTACGGCCGCTTCTCGGCGTTCGATCTCATCAACGAGAGCACCGGCCAGATCTATATCGAGGCCGGCGACGAGGTCACGCCCGAGAACCTTGCGCTGCTCGACGGAGCGGGCATCGACCGGCTCGAGCTGCTCGACATCGACTATGTCAACAACGGTCCGTGGATCCGCAATACGCTCAAGGCCGACAAGGCCGAGGATGGCGACCACGCATTGTCCGACATCTACCGCGTCATGCGCCCCGGCGAGCCGCCGACGCGCGAGACCGCGGATGCGTTGTTCTACGGCCTGTTCTTCGATCCCGAGCGCTACGACCTCTCCGCCGTCGGCCGGGTCAAGCTCAACATGCGCCTTGGCCTCGAAGTCGAGGACACGGTCACCACGCTGCGCCGTGACGACATCCTCGCGGTGGTCAAGGAGCTGGTCAACCTCAAGGATGGCAAGGGCGACATCGACGATATCGACAACCTCGCCAACCGCCGCGTGCGCTCGGTCGGCGAGCTGCTCGAGAACCAGTATCGCGTCGGCCTGCTGCGCATGGAGCGTGCGGTCAAGGAGCGGATGAGCAGCGTCGACGTATCGACGGTCATGCCCAACGACCTCATCAACGCCAAGCCCGCGGTCGCCGCGGTGCGCGAGTTCTTCGGCTCGTCGCAGCTGTCGCAGTTCATGGACCAGACCAACCCGCTGTCCGAAGTCACCCACAAGCGCCGCGTGTCGGCGCTCGGGCCCGGCGGTCTGACTCGTGAGCGCGCGGGCTTCGAAGTCCGCGACGTTCACCCGACCCATTACGGCCGCATCTGCCCGATCGAGACTCCGGAAGGCCCGAACATCGGCCTGATCAACAGCCTCGCCTCGTTCAGCCGAGTCAACAAGTACGGCTTCATCGAGACTCCGTACCGCAAGGTCATCGACAACAAGGTGACCTCGGACGTCGTCTATCTGTCGGCGATGGAGGAGGCCAAGCACACCATCGCGCAGGCCAATGCCGAGCTCAACGAGGACGGCACGTTCGGCGAGGAGATCGTCTCCTCGCGCCGCAACGGCGACTTCCTGATCGCTCCGCGCGACCAGATCACGCTGATGGACGTCTCGCCGAAGCAGCTGGTGTCGGTCGCCGCATCGCTCATCCCGTTCCTCGAGAACGATGACGCCAACCGCGCGCTGATGGGCTCGAACATGCAGCGCCAGGCAGTTCCGCTGCTCCAGGCCGAGGCGCCGCTCGTCGGCACCGGCATGGAGGAGACGGTCGCGCGCGATTCGGGTGCAGCTATCGCTGCCCGCCGTTCGGGCATCATCGACCAGGTCGATGCCGCACGCATCGTCATCCGCGTCACCGGCGAGCTTCGAGCCGGCGAGAGCGGCGTCGACATCTACACGCTGATGAAGTTCCAGCGCTCGAACCAGAACACCTGCATCAACCAGCGTCCGCTGGTGAAGGTCGGCGAAGCGGTTCAGGCCGGCGACGTCATCGCCGACGGCCCCTCGACCCAGTTCGGCGAGCTTGCGCTCGGCCGCAACGTGCTCGTCGCGTTCATGCCGTGGAACGGCTACAACTACGAGGACTCGATCCTCATCAGCGAGCGCATCGTCAAGGACGACGTCTTCACCTCGATTCACATCGAGGAATTCGAGGTCATGGCCCGCGACACCAAGCTCGGGCCTGAGGACATCACCCGCGACATTCCCAACGTCGGCGAGGAAGCCCTGCGTAACCTCGACGAGGCGGGGATCGTCTACATCGGTGCCGAGGTCGAGCCGGGCGACATCCTGTGCGGCAAGATCACGCCGAAGGGCGAAAGCCCGATGACTCCGGAGGAGAAGCTGCTTCGCGCGATCTTCGGCGAAAAGGCTTCGGACGTCCGCGACACCTCGCTTCGCCTGCCCCCGGGAGTCGCCGGCACGGTCGTCGAAGTGCGCGTGTTCAACCGTCACGGCATCGACATCGACGACCGCACCCGCGCCATCCAGACCGAGGAAAAGGAGCGGCTCAAGAAGGACGCCGACGACGAGCGCGGAATCCTCAACCGGGCGACCTTCTCGCGTCTGCGCGAAATGCTCATCGGCCAGGTTGCGACCGCGGCGCCCAAGGGCGTGCGCAAGGGCAGCAACGTCGACGACGATCTGCTCGAGAGCATCGAGCGCCACGA
>JASLBJ010000301.1 GCA_030146725.1 Sphingomicrobium sp.
GCGGTCGCGATCGGAGTAGAAGCGCGCGGTTCCGCGGCGCTCGGGCGAGATCAGGGCCTCGTCCTCGTAGAAGCGCAGCGCGCGGGCGGTGACGCCGAACGCCTCGCACATTTCACCGATATGATATCTGCCGGAGGCCGATGATTGCATAGGAAGCCAATGCTTTACGTTTCCGTTAAGGTCAAGCCGATCTAGTCGAGCAGGCCGGCCGCTCTTAGCGCGGCAATCCTGTCGCGGGCGACCGGTGCTTCGAGCCCGCCGATCAGACGGAGTCGGATGTTCCGTCCATCACGCAGCACCTGCTCAACGGCCTCGCGTGCGACCCACCAGCTGCGATGGACCCGCAGTCCGTCGACACCCGCCAGTTCCCGCTCGGCATCGCGCATCCGCAACAGGATCAGCGAGCTTGTGCCGGGTCCGTGCGCGCGCACGTAATGGTCCTCCATCTCGAGTGCGACCAGCCGGTCGCGCCATGCCGGTGGTAGGCGCTCGAGGAACGCAGGCGTCGGTATCGGCTCGGCCACTGCCGGGAGCGCGTCCGCGGGAGCCGGCTCGCGGGGCGGCTCGACGATGGGCGGGGTCGGTCTCCGCTCGATCAGCGTGAACAGCATAGTGACCAACGCGCCGATCAGCCCGACTTGCACGTAGAGCTGGAACAGGTCCTCGAAGCCCGGCTCGGGCAAGGGTTGAAAGCCGCCGAAGACAGCGATGGCGAAGGTGGCCGGCACGGCTGCTACCAGGACGCCGATCATCACCGACGGCAGTTCGGCAAGCGCGAGGCGCCGGGCAATGACGATCGCCAGCAGCGTGGCCGGGCGGAAGATGGCATAGCCGAGCAAGGCTGCCGGGACCCAATAGGCCAGCCGGGCTGCAAATGACCCGAGCGCGAAGCTTCCGAACGGTCCGAGCGCCGCAAGCGCCACCCCGACCGCAATCATGACCACCGATTCGATCAGCAGTTCGCGAAGGGTCGGCACCGCATCTCCCGCCGGTTGGCGCTTCGCGAACTGGCATCGGCTGCCCGTTCGTCCGCTTTCACGAAGGCGAGCGCCGGTTTAACGCAGTCGCGCTTGGCGGCAAAGCGGCACACGGCATTGACGACGGACAATCGTCAAAGGACCTCCGCACATGACCGCATTCGGGATCGCAGCGCGCCCACCCGCGCAGAGCTTCGACTTGCCGCCAGCAGTCCGCATCGCAATGGCCGCAGCCTCTATGCTGTTGCTGACGCTGTGCATCTACGCGTTCGTCCGGTGGATGCTCGGCTTTGCTCCGGCGACGCCATGGGTGCGGGATGTCGCGCTTGCCACGCACCTGATGACCGTCATTCCTGCGATCCCGCTCGGCGCCTTCGTCATCCTGACGCGCAAAGGCGGTGCACGGCACAGGATGCTTGGCAGGATCTGGCTTGGGCTGATGCTCGTCACCGGCATCTCGACGGTTTTCATCCGCAACAGCAATGACGGCCAGTTCAGCTGGATCCACCTGTTCACCCTGCTGACGTTCATCGCCGTGCCGCGCGCGATCATCAGTGCGCGAAGGGGTGCAATCGAGCAGCACAAGACGCATCTGCGCAACTTTTTCATCGGCGCACTGGTGATCGCCGGAGTGACCGCCTTTGCGCCCGGCCGGACGATGTGGCTGTGGGCCTTCGGCTAGCAGCGTGACCTTTCAGCCTCGGCGATCCGCGCCATTGCAGATTTGTTTCAAGTCCGGTTCAGGCTGAGGGCGACAAAGCGGCGGGGCGCTCCTATATGCGACGCCAGGGACGCGGGGACCGGACCATGCTCAGCACCAATCCGTTCGACGACGACAAGCTGCGCGAGGAGTGCGGCGTGTTCGGCATCTGGGATGCCGACAATGCCGCCAGCTTCGTCGCGCTCGGGCTGCACGCGCTGCAGCACCGCGGGCAGGAAGCGGCCGGAATCACCAGCTTCGACGGAGCGCATTTCCACTCGCACCGGGCAATGGGCCATGTTGCCGGCAATTTCGATCGCGACGATACGATGCGCCGGCTGGCGGGACGAGCGGCGCTTGGCCATGTGCGCTATTCGACCGCCGGCGAGACCGCGCTGCGCAACGTCCAGCCGCTTTATGCCGAGATGGCCGAAGGCGGGTTCGCGGTCGCTCACAACGGCAATCTGTCCAACGCACTGAAGCTCCGGCGGACGCTCAACCGGCGCGGGTCGATCTTCCAGTCGACCAGCGACACCGAGGTCATCATCCACCTCGTCGCGACCTCACGGCAGACGAACACGCTCAACCGCCTGACCGATGCCTTGTACCAGGTCGAGGGCGCCTATTCGCTGCTGGTTCTGACCGAGGCCGGGCTGATCGCCTGCCGCGATCCGCTCGGCATTCGCCCGCTGGTGATGGGCAAGCTCGGCGAGTCGTTCATCTTCGCGTCCGAAACCGTAGCGCTCGACGTGATCGGCGCCACTTTCCTGCGCGATGTCGAGCCGGGCGAGCTGATCGTGGTCAACGACAGCGGGCTGCGCTCCTTTCGTCCGTTCGGGCGCACCGCGCCGCGGCCGTGCATCTTTGAACATGTCTATTTCTCGCGGCCCGACTCGGTGTCCGACGGCAAGTCGGTCTACGAAGTGCGCAAGAACATCGGCGCCGAACTGTCGCGCGAGGCGCCGGTGGTGGCGGACTATGTCGTTCCGGTGCCGGACAGCGGCGTGCCTGCGGCGATCGGATTCAGCCAGGCGTCAGGCATTCCGTTCGAGCTCGGGATCATCCGCTCGCATTATGTCGGCCGCACCTTCATCCAGCCCAGCGCCGAAGTCCGCCATCTTGGCGTCAAGCTCAAGCACAACGCCAATTCGGCGCTGGTCACGGGCAAGCGCATCGTGCTGATCGACGATTCGATCGTTCGCGGAACGACCAGCGTGAAGATCGTGCAGATGATGCGCGATGCGGGTGCGAGCGAAGTGCACATGCGGATCGCCTCGCCGCCCACCCGGCACAGCTGCTTCTACGGGGTCAATACGCCCGAGCGCGCCAAGCTGCTGGCGGCGCAGATGAGCGTCGAGGGGATGGCCGATTATATCAACGCCGACAGCCTGGCGTTCATCTCGATCGGCGGACTGTATCGCGCGCTCGGGTCGGAGCGGGATATTGCGCAGCCGCAGCGCTGCGATGCCTGCTTCACGGGGGATTATCCAACCGCGCTGACCGATCTGGCGGAAAAAGATGGCCCGGCTGAGTTGGCTCTGGTGGCGAGTCGCTGACCAGCGAGGCTGCAGCAGGATTTTCACGCGAAGGCGCGAAG
>JASLBJ010000071.1 GCA_030146725.1 Sphingomicrobium sp.
CCCGATGGCCGCCATAGGTGCCGTTGAGGACTCGGCTGCCGGTCGTGCCCGAGCCGAACTCGTCGAGCGCCTGTTTGCCCGCGGCGATCACGTCGGGGTCGAAGGTCATGCCCATGTAATTGTAGGTGCCGAGCAGGATCGTCCGCTTGCCGTTGCAGATCGCGACGGTCGGGCTCTCGACCCGGTCCATCACCAGGTTGAACGGGTCGGTCATGCCGGTACTGAGCAGCGCTTCCCGCTGCGCGATCAGCGGGTCGAACTTCGAGAACAGGTCGGTCACCGCTCGCCCTGAAGCTGCCCGACCGCGTCGACAAGCTGGCCGACGGTCTCGATTTCGGCCGCGCGGTTCATGCTGATTAGGATGTCGAACTCGTCCTCGACCGACGCGACGAAGTCCATCACCGTCAGGCTGTCCCACTCGAGATCCTGGGCGAAGCGCGTGGCTTCGCTGATCGGGGCGCCTTTCTTGTTGAACGGCTCGATCAGGGTGAGAATGCGCGTCAGATTGTCTTGGCGATCGGTCATTGCTGGCTCGTCTAGTGAAGTGAGCGGCTTTCGCAACGCAATGGGGCGCAATAACGGCGGGGTTACAGCCAGCCCTCCCGGCGATACCAGTTGGCCGTCTCCGCCAATCCCTGGTCGGTCGGGACCTCAGCGCGCCATATCGCGGGTAAAGCAGCGCGGACCGGATCGGCGACCCAGTCGGGGTGCGAGAAATAGGCCGCCCGGTCGGGGGTCAGCTTGGCCCTGGCGCCGCGCACCGCGCAGTCGGCCCGCGCGCCGAACCGGAGCAGCGCGCCCGGAACCGGCACCGCGATGTTGCGCCGCCCCGTTGCGCCGCCAAGCGCCTGCGCGAACTCGCGGTGACTCCAACCGCCGGCGCGGCCGTCGTCGGGTTCGATCACCGTCTTCGCGGGAGCCTGCGGGCTGGCAAGCGCAAGCAGCAGCCGCGCAAGATCGTCGACATGAAGCAGCGACAGGCGGCCGGCCGGCGGAAGCATCACCAGCCCGAACCGCGCCATCTTGAACAATTCCAGCGTCTCGCGGTCGCCCGGGCCATAGACTGCCGGCGGACGGACGATCGCCCAATCGAGGCCGGAGCGTTCGACGAACTCTTCGGCGCGAGCCTTCGATGCGCCGTAGAGCGAAATCGACGGCTCGCGCGCGGCAAGCGACGAGACATGGACGAAGCGGCAGGTGCCGGTCGCGGTTGCAGCTGCCAGGAGCGACAGCGTGCCCTCGACATTGCCGCGCTCGAACTCGCGCGGGTCGGGCGGGTTGATCACCCCGGCGATGTGGATCACCGCGTCGCTGCTCCGCACCAGCTCCTCGAGCGCATCGCGGCGGTCGAGCGCGCCGCTGATCCAGTCGACGTTAGCGCGCTCGGGCATCGGCCGGCGGGTCAGCGCGCGCACCCGATGACCCGCTGCAACCGCGAGATCCAGCAGGTGCGAGCCGACAAAGCCGGTGCCGCCAGTGACGGCGAGTCTCACAACGGCGACCAGGGCCGCTCGTCGGCTTCGGTTTCGGTCCCGGGGATCTGCTCGGTGGCGACCCGTTCGGTGCCGACCAGCTCGACGATCAGGTTGAGCAGCGGCTCGAGTCCTTCTCCGATCGGAGCGGAAATGGCGAACGGCCGGGAGCCGATTTCCTGCTCCACGGCCTCGATCAGCTTGGCCATCTGCTCGGGCTCGACCAGATCGGAGCGCGACAAGGCGACGATCTCGGGCTTGTCCTCGAGCCCCGCGCCATAGGTCGCGAGCTCCGCCCGAACCACGCGCCACGCTTCGAGCGGATCGTCTCCCGCGGCATCGACCAGGTGCAGCAACACACGCGTGCGCTCGACATGGCCAAGGAAGCGGTCACCGATCCCGGCGCCCTCGGCGGCGCCCTCGATCAGCCCGGGAATATCGGCAAGCACGAACTCGCGGCTCTTGTGGCGAACGACTCCAAGCTGCGGGCGAAGCGTGGTGAACGGATATTCGCCGACCTTGGCGCTGGCGTTGGTGGTCGCGTTGAGGAACGTCGACTTGCCTGCATTGGGCAGGCCGACGAGCCCGACATCGGCAAGCAGCTTTAGCCGCAGCCACACCCACATCTCCTCGCCCGGCCAGCCGGAGCCGTGCTGGCGCGGGGCGCGGTTGGTCGAGGTCTTGTAGCTGGCATTGCCGCGGCCGCCGTCGCCGCCTTTCAGGAGCACGACCTGCTGGCCGACCTGGGTGAGGTCGACGAGCAGGGTGCGGTCCTCGTCGTCTGCGAGGATCTGGGTCCCGACCGGCACCTTGACCACCAAATCCTTGCCGCCGGCGCCGGTGCGGTTCGATCCCGCGCCGCCCTTCCCGCGCGGCGCGCGGAAGTGCTGCGTGTAGCGGAAGTCGATGAGCGTATTGAGGCCCGGCACCGCCTCGAAGATCACGTCGCCGCCCTTGCCGCCGTCGCCGCCGTCGGGGCCGCCGAACTCGATATATTTCTCTCGGCGGAAGCTCACCGCACCTGGGCCGCCAGCGCCGGAGCGGATGAAAATCTTCGCCTGGTCGAGGAAGTGCATGGGCGGGCAGTTAGTCGCTGCCCGCCCCGATTGCCACCTCAGGCCGCCAGCGGCTCCTCCTCGGCAGCCTCGGCCGCGGTCCGAAGGTCGAGCCACAGCAGGCGCGTCGGGACCTCCGTGCCGCGGCCGCAGCTCAGCCGCGGGGCGGTGATGCCGGTCGCGACGAAGCCCAGCTTCTCGAGCACCCGCCCGGATGCCGGATTGTCGACGAAATGGGCGCCCTCGAGGCGGGGGAGCCCAAGCGTGCGGGCGATGTCGATCAGCGCGCCGCAGGCCTCGGTGGCAATGCCGCGGTTCCAGTGCGTGCGCGCGATCCAGTAGCCGAGATTGACGGCGCCCGACGGCTTGCGGCGAAGCCCGCAGGCGCCGACTAGCTGCGGCTCCACGCGCCCGCGCGCGAAGACCAGGAGCGAGGGAAGAACTGGGTCGCGCGGCTTGGCCAGAAAGGCCTCAGCGTCGCGCAGGCGGTACGGCCAGGGCGCGGTGCCGAGGTTGCGGACGATGCCCTCATCGGCGATTGCGGCCGCAAGCGCGGGCGCATCCTCCGGCCAGCCTGGCCGAAGCAATAAACGCGGGGTCCGTGCGAACATCTGGACTTCTCCTCCCGCGGGCGCGTCTAGCAGCGCCCTCGTGACAGTTTCGGGAGAAGAATTGGTCCCTTTAGAAACAACAAAGGGAGAAGGAGGGGGCTTCCCTCTTCTCCCTTTTGGTCTCGATCCTTAAGATCTCGTCCGGGCCGCCCCCTCTTGGAAACGGTCCCTTTATGACCGATCCTATGCTTGTTCTTCAGCCGGCATGACGTGCACGTACTTGCGGCCGAGTTTTCCGTCTCGGAACGCGAT
>JASLBJ010000299.1 GCA_030146725.1 Sphingomicrobium sp.
CTCTGGGAGAATGCGTTCAAAAATCGCGTGTTGCTCGCGACCCCGACCAACCTCGTTGCCATCGCGCGCACCGTCGCAAGCGTGTGGAAGCAGGAGAAATTGCGCGAAGGCGCCGAGGAGATCGCCGCGCTCGGCAAGGAACTCCACTCGCGCCTAGCGACGATGGCCGAACATATGGCGCGGATGGGCCGTAACCTCGCGACCGCCAACGACGCGTACAACAAGATGGTCGGAAGCTTCGAAAGCCAGGTCTTCACCCAGGCCCGCCGCTTCGAGGGTCTCGGCGCCGGAAGCAGCAAGGAACTGGCGTTCGTGCCGATGGTCGAAGCGAGCCCGCGCCCGCTGACCAAGCTTGCGCCCCCCGAAGGCGGCGAGGACCCGGCGAGCATCGCAGCGGAGTAAGCAGCACCTACTCCGCACGCTCCAGCTGCATCCACCCCGCGGTCGGTGACCGCAGCTCGATCGCGCCCGGCCGCAGGCCCCTGACCGTCGGACGACCTCGCATCACTCGGAAACCCCAGTTTTCGAACGTGTCCAAGGTCACGCCGCTGGGCAGCATCAACGTGCAGCCCTTCTCGCTGTGGGCCGACATGCCGGTGACCATCGCCGCGCCCACCTGCCGGTACGTACCGCGCAGCTCGTTGCAGCCGAAACTGGCATTGAAGTCGACCGTCCCGAACCGCGCCACCCCGCCGCTGCCTGGCGCGTTGTGGCCGTTGATGCTCAGCACGGTCCACCGCGTGTTCGCCAGGCTGACCGGCGCAAGCGGCTGGAGCGCGATCGAGCCGACCCGGTTGCGCAGCACCATCCCGGTGCCGCCACGCCGCTCGAGCGCCAGTGGCTGTCCGAGGATCGCGAAACCGCGCCGCTCGAAACCTTCCCGTCCGGGGCAGCCCGCCGCGGTCACGATCCAGTCACCCGTCGCGAGCCAGCCCTGCGAAACCCGCACCGAGCCGCTTCCGGCATTGCACCCGAACTGTGCCCAGCCCTTGTCCTGCTCGACCGAGAGGATGAAGCGGTCGCCGCCTCCGGTCGCCTCGCCGTCAACGCTCGTGATCTGCCACTCGCCGAGCAGGCTGACGGATGGATCGGGCCTGGGAAGCGTCGCGCACCCGGCTGCGGCTAACGCCAGCCCGGCAGCGAGCAGCCTCACTGCCCGCCACAACCCTCCAGGCTGCGCCCATCGACCCGAACCTGGACCTTGTCGCTGAACGTCCGGTCGCTCATCCCATTGTTGCAGGCCGTGTGGACGATGTTCACGCCGATCCGCGGCGTCTGGTAGATCTCGCCCGCAACCCCGATGGTCACCTGCGGAGTCGGCTCGACCACCCGCACGCCCGTTGCGCGGTCGGTGAAGATCATCTGCCGCTCGTCGATTGTCAGGTCCCAGAAGGGCTCGGTGCCGGCCGCGCGATAGACGCTGCCAGGCGGGTTGGGCGTGATCGGCGGCGCAGGGGGCGGCGCCCCGTAGCAGCCGGTGAGCACGAGCGCAGGAAGCAATGCGAGTAGCTGTTTCATGGGCGTGCCGATCCTTTAGCGTGATTTTTCAATCCTATGCCTCGCTCATGCCTCGCGCCAGCTTGCCCGGACCTGAAAGGCCATCACGGCTGCGGCGATTGCGGCATTGAGGCTGTCGGCGCGGCCGGCCATCGGGATCTTGACCAGCAGGTCGCATGTCGCCTCATAGCTTTCGGGCAGACCCTGCTGCTCATTGCCGATCAGCAGGAAGCACGGCTGCTCGTATTGCGCGCCAAGATAATCGTCGCTCGTCTTGAGGCTGGTCCCGACCAGTTGCCCGGGTCCGGAGCGTAGCCACCGCAGGAACTCGTCCCAGCGGGCAGTGGCCACCGCCTGGGTAAAGATCGCGCCCATCGACGCACGCACCGCCTCGACCGAAAAGGCATCGGCGCAATCGTCGACCAGGATCAACCCGCCCGCTCCAACCGCGTCGCCGGTGCGCAGGATGGTGCCGATATTGCCGGGATCGCGCAGCGCCTGGGCAACCAGCCACAGCGGCGACGCGGCCCGGTCGACGCCTTCCAGCGCGGTGTCGGGCTGGCGATAGGCGCCGAGCAGCAGCGGCGGATTGTCCTTACCGCTCATCTTGGCAAGGATGTCGGCGCTGACCTCGATCGCCTCGCCACCGGCAGCTTCGGTCGCCGCGATAATCTCGGCGGCAAGCGGGTGCCGCGCGCCTTCGTCAGAAAACGCAACGATCTCGGGCAGCATGCCGCTGTCGCGCGCCTCGGCCAGGATCCGCAGCCCCTCGGCCAGGAACAGCCCTTCCGCCCGCCGCGCCTTCTTGTCGCGCAAGCTCCGCAGCCGCTTGACCGTGGTGTTGGAGAAAGCCGTGACCTGGCGGGGCACTATTCCTCCCCGAACCGGTCCTCGACCAGCGCGGCGAGTTCGGCCACCGCGGCTTCGGCGCCGTCGCCGTCGGCGCGGATGATGATGTGATCGCCCATTGCCGCGCCGAGCATCATCAGCCCCATGATTGACGTGCCGCACACGCAATTGCCGTCCTTGAGCACTTCGACGCTGACTGGCAGGCCACTGGCCATGGTCACGAACTTGGCACTGGCGCGAGCGTGCAGGCCCCGGCGGTTTTCGATTCGGACCTCGCGCTCGACGGCGCTCAAGCCGCGGCTTCCCCGAGGATCTCGGATGCGACCGAGATGTATTTGCGCCCCGCATCACGCGCTGCAGCGACCGCGGCATGGACGCCCAGCGTCTTGCGCGCCCCCTCGAGCCGGATCAGCATCGGCAGGTTCACGCCCGCGATGACTTCGATGTCCTTGCGCTTCATCAGGCTGATCGCGAGGTTCGACGGCGTTCCTCCGAACAGGTCGGTGAGCAGGATCACGCCCTGACCCTGGTCGACTGCGCCGATCGCCTCGGCGATGTCGCGGCGGCGCGCTTCCATGTCGTCGTCGGGCCCGATGCAGATCGGCACGATCGCTTCCTGCGGTCCGACGACATGCTCCATGGCGGTGACGAACTCGGCCGCCAGTCGGCCATGAGTCACCAGTACCAGTCCAATCATTCGTTCTTCTCGTTTCCAGCGGACCTTGCCGCAGGGGCTTCGACAGTGCTCGGCGCAAGAGTGAGGTCGCGGTGCCGGACATTCGGCGAAAAGCCCGCGGCGCGCAACCGTTCCGCCATCTCTTCCGCCGCGCAGACCGAGCGGTGGCGCCCGCCGGTGCAGCCGAATGCCACCGTCACATAGCTTTTGCCGGCGGCCCAGTAACGGGGAATCCAGTCGATGCACAGCGCTTCGACCCGGTCGATCGCGCCCGCCCAGCCGGCGTCCTCGTGGATGTAATCGCGCACCGGGGCATCGCGCCCGGTGAGCGGTCGAAGCTCGTCGATCCAGTGCGGATTGGCGAGGAAGCGCATGTCGAACACCAGGTCGGCGGTGCGTGCGAGTCCGCGCGTAAAGCCGAACGAGAGGATCGTCAGCACCGGCTGGTCGGAATCGCCGCCAAACCGTCGGCGAAGCTCTTCGCGCAGCTCGGCGGGGCTGAGGTCGGTGGTGTCGATGAGGCTTTCGGCGAGGCTGCGCAGCGGCGCCGTATAGGTGCGCTCGCGCGCGATCCCGTCCTCGGCGGGACGGTCGGGTGCAAGCGGGTGG
>JASLBJ010000012.1 GCA_030146725.1 Sphingomicrobium sp.
GCCGCCGCAGTGGTGAACGGATAGACGGTCGACGAACCGACGATCTTGATCTGCTGCGCCGATCCTCCACCCGAGCCACTGCCGCCGCCGCTGCCGCACGCGGCAAGCAGCGCTACCAGGGGCAGCGTGACGCCAAACCTATTCATGATTGTCCTTCCGCATTCGATTGCGAGCTTCGCCCATGGCCCTATCGCCCGGCTCGTCCCTCTCCTGTGACAATCGGGTTACATTTTCATGACGCCGGAGGCGTCTGCGCTTGCACCTGGTGCTTTGGCAGCCGGACGGTGACGTCGGTTCCGACCCCAAGCGTGCTGCGGACGTCGATCGACCCGCGGTGCCGCTCGACGATATGCTTGACGATCGCCAGTCCGAGGCCGGTCCCGCCCGAGTCCCGGCTGCGGGCATCGTCGACCCGGTAGAAGCGCTCGGTCAGTCGCGGAAGATGGTCGGGCGCGATCCCGTCGCCCTTGTCCGACACCGTAAAGCTGACCACCGCAGCCGCGGAGCGGACGGCGAGCCTGATATCGGCGTTTGACGGGTTGCAGCCGTAGCGCACCGCATTGGCGATCAGATTGTCGAGCAGCTGGAGCAGTTGCGGCTGGTCGCCCGGGATCTCTTCTATGCCCTCGTCGACCTCGAGACGGACAACGCAGTTGCGGCTCGCCGCAAGCGGCTTGGCGCGGTCGGCGGCAAGCTTCGCCAGCAGCGGCGGCGAGACCATCTCCTTGGGCGCGACGAAGCGATCGGCCTCGATTCGCGACAGGCTCATCAGGTCCTCGACGATCCGCAGCATCCGCCGTGCCTCGGTCTGGATCACGCCGCCGAAGCGCGCGTGCATTTCGGCATCGAGGTCGCCGCCGCCCTCGGCAATCGTCTCGGCATAGCCGAGGATGGTCGCCAGCGGGGTGCGCAGCTCGTGGCTGGCATTGGCGACGAAGTCGACGCGCATCTTCTCGGCCGCGCGCATCGCCGAGCGGTCGATCACCCGCACCAGCAGGAAATCGCCGGCGGGCCGGACCGAGATCAGCCACGGCCGCTCGGCGTCGCCGATCCCGGTGATCTCGACGTCCCCGGGCCGCCGCGACAGGATCTGGTCGAGTGCAGCCGGCTGGCGGATTGCAAGACGGATGTCGCGCCCCTCGAGATTGCCCGCGAACAGCCGGCCCGACGCGGCATTGGCAAACGCGATGCGGCTTCCTTCGACCAGCAATGCCGGCTCCTCGATCGCCTCGAGGATCGCACGGAAATCAGGAGTTGCTGCCATGCGCCTTCCTAGCGCGGCCCGGCGCCCGCGCGCTAGGGCTGGAACGCCGGTTGGCTCGCCCCACGCCGCTGGTAACGCCATGCGGCGACCGCAACGATGATCAGGATGGGGTAGCTCCAGAAGCGGATTGCGGCGCCATAAACGGGGGGCAGAAGCCCTGCGTCGAACCATTTGAGCACGTGGCCGATGCTGCCGGTAAGCTGCAGGCCGGCCACCCACAGCGGCCAGAAGCGGTCGGTTCGGAGCGCCACGAGAACGAAGGCGCCGAGCACGGTCAGGTCGACGACCAGTTCGCCGGTCTCGATGCCGGCATAACGCAAAGACATCGGCGACAGCACCAGCGTCGAAATGACGCTTGCCACGACACAGACGGCGGCGGTGACCCGCTCGTCGAAGCCGCCGCGCCACAGCGCGTATCCGCAGGTCACCAGGACCAACGACCAGTAGAGGGGGGGGAGCATCAGCGGACGACCGGACCATGCTGCCATGGCCCGGTCAACCCTTGCGTCAGGCGACGATCCGCAGGTCGGCATGCCCGGTCTTGGGGCACTCGCTGCCGTCGCCGAAGGACATGGCGCGAAGCCCGGGGACGAACTGCTGTGCGTCGACCAATGCGCCATGGCACTGGCCGATGCTTCCGCGAACCGCGACCAGCGACTGCAGCGCAAGCGACAATTGCTCGAACGCCGACTGGCCGGTGGTCACCGACACGCTCATCGTCGTCCGGGCACGAACCATCCGGCCGAGCAGTTCGGCAGTATCGGCAAGCGCGCCGTCAATGCTGTCCTCGACCGCGCGGACCTGGGTGGCGACTTCGAGGGCGGCGTTCTCAATCTGTTGTCTGCGCATGGCTGCTCCTTCCCCGACGACGTGGCGCGGGGTGAATTGCGAAAAAGCAATGAGGTCAGCGGTCAGCGGGTGATCAACCTGGCGACGCTTACAAGACCGGCAAGATACATGCCGGCCGAGAAGGCCGCGCCGATCGCAATCATCAAGATCCATAGCAGCCGCTGGCCGACGCTCATCCTGTTCCGGGGGTTATTCCGGGTGGCGAACGGTAACTGCAAAGGGGGTTGAAGACCCGCGAGGCTCTGCTCGGTATCGAGACCCGAAGGCTCAACCCCCAATGCGCGATCAGCGTGCCGAATCGTTTTGCCAACCGCCTCAACTGGTTGGACCGGCGGATCGGCCACCTCAATGTCCGGCAATTGATATATCAACCGTTGATATGGGCCGCTCTCGTGACAAAGCAGGCGCGCGGCCTGGGTGCGACGCTCGACCCCAAGCACCTGCAGTGCACCGCGGATCCGCTGGTCGACCGTATGCGGGGAGATATCGAGCCTGGCCGCGATTTCCTTTGACGACAGATGCTGATCGACGAGCCGCAAGCAGTCGATCTGGCCCGCCGAAAGCCGCTTCACACGCGATTCGACGCCACTTTCTGGCTCGGCGTATTGAACTCGTCTGGCACCGGAATCGGTCACCTCACACTCCCATCATCAGCCCCTTGCTCCGAAACTGGACCAATTTGACATAAGCAATCATAACATATCTTAATAATCTGTTTGAAGAGTTATTACGACAGGACAGGGCTTTAACGATTCTAGAGGCAGTTTTTGTCCAAATGGCGACAATTATTGCG